>CAYLPL010000121.1:0-5631 GCA_964385545.1 uncultured Clostridia bacterium
GATCCCTCTTCCGTTGTCTCGTACGGTAACGCTACTGTCCGGGTGGATGACAACCTGAATCTCGTCACAATAGCCCGCCAGGGCCTCGTCTATCGAGTTGTCCACTACCTCGTTTATTAGGTGATGCAACCCGGCAGATCCCGTGGACCCGATGTACATCCCGGGACGACGCCGAACTGCCTCCAGCCCTTCCAATACCTCGATAGTGGTTTCATCGTTCTCCAGTCCCACCTCGATCACGGAACGCAATCGTTCGTCTGCGCCATTTTCTTCTGTTTTGGCCACCGTCACACCTCCCGAATGCATGTAACACGAGCGCGGGAACGATCACCGCGGGTAATTCAGCCACGTGAAATGGACGTCACGGGTTAACGAAATCCGGACATCAGTTCGATTATACCACTAGTGAGAGCCTAAGCGGCAGGGTGGAATCGTGCGTCGTCCGCTAGTGGGATGGGCCAGATCTCACCAGTGCATCGAGGTCACCGAGCAGCCAACGCACCCGTCGCGCGATGTCATTTCTTACCTCGCGGAATGCCACCAGCTTCGTCTCCTCATCTCCTTCGATCGCTGCGGGATCGCTAATATCCCAATGGTGTCGCTGTATTTGGGGTGGCGTCATGGGACAACGATCGCGAGCGTCCCCGCAAAGGGTCACGATCAAATCGGCCTCGTTCAGCCTTTGCGGATCCAGGGCCTCGGAGGTGGCCTCGGTCAGGTCTATGCCCAGCTCTCCCATCACTTCGATGGTAAGCGGGTGGACTCGAGAGGGGTTAACTCCCGAGCTCGCGACCTTCATGCGGGCGGGATCGGCGAAGGCTCGGACGAAATACTCCGCCATCTGGCTGCGGCAGGAATTGCCGGTGCACAGAAAATGCACATCTATGGGGATCCTGGTCTCGATTGGCGCCGCCTTCTTGCTGATACGATCGGGACAATTACTGAAAGGTTCGGCCAGGACTTCCCTCAATCTGGCGAAGTCTCCCTCGGTATCGGGATCGTCTCCAAAGGGCGAGAACAATACTCCCCTTACAGACTCCCACGCTCGCAACAGCACCGGGCCTTCGATCTGATAGAAGACCCAATTACCCTCTCGGCGCGCGGTCAAAAGCCCGGCCTCTCGCAGTATCCGCAACTGTTGGGATATGGCCGGTTGCGATATCTGGAGGATGTGCTCGAGTTCGCATACGCATATCTCTTCCGCGAGAAGCAGCCGAACGAGTCGAAGCCTGGTGCTCCCACTAAGCGCGCGGAGTATTTTGAGTTCCGCTTTCAATCTTCTCACTCCCATCCGGTATTACCGTTACCCGTCGTGCGACCTCTATGGAAGTCGGCGGTGGAACCCGTCGGGTTCCACCAATACGTTCGCCCTCTGTTGTAAGGTAGTGCTGGTGATCGGCGACAATAAGATCTCATCTCCGTAGACGATCACCGACCTGATCTCTTTATCCTCCCCCGCGTTCTTGAGCTTGATGCGACGCACCTTTCCCTCTGCCTCTGCCGCCTCGAGAATCTCCCGGTTCTCCCGGGAACTCTTCCAGCAGTCTATATCACAAATCGTGACGATATCGTCCGCCGTCACGATCTCGTCCCATCCCACGTGAAGATACATGACTAATCCCTCTTTCCTCGGGCCTCGAGCTCGTCAAAAAACGTCGAAGCCGCCTTCTCGCCCACGATATCGGCTACTATCTCGCGTTCCAAAGGCGGATTCGCCGCACCGCTTTCGGCCATAAGGATTTGCATCACCCGTTTTCGAAAGTCATCTAATGGTTTCTTACCCTCTTGAACCCTCGCGACACAATCCCTCACCCTGGCGTGCCAATACTCAACACGCTCTTTCTTTAAGAAGCGGCAGCGTTGTTCCTGCAAACCTGTCTCGCGATGCAGCTCGCCCGCACCGATCCAGGGGAGCCCCTCGATCAGGCTGAGGGCTTTGTTGCTTCTTTTCTCCGTAAGCTCCCGCTCACAATTAGGGCACAGCGGATCCTCCTCTTTCGCGGCGAACTCCGGCGGGAAGTACTCGCCGCAGCGAGAACATTGCGGCCATCCCGCCTGGGCGCGACGACGAAGTAAATCTCGGTGAGCAAGACGAAGGTCCTCCAGGATTTCCTCCGCGGAACGGTCCTCGCTTTTCGCAGCATTGGGGCGATCGTCAGCCGCAATAAGGGGATGATCTCGAGATTTGGATTCATCCGAACTCGGGCGAGCGGGTAGTTCGCTCACCACCTTGACCCGGATATCCCTCACCCGGCCGACTCCAACTTCCTCGGCTATCCTGCGCAAGATTTCCTCGCTAAAGGTTTGGACTTCCTGGGCCCATACCGAACCCTTGGCCCCGAGGATCAGGGTATGACCGCGAAACTCCAGGGGGGCCACGTAGCGTGCGATCTGTTCTCCCGCCACGTTCTCCCAGATACGAAGAATCTCCTGGTGTGCCAATTGCTGGCGCAGGCCGGGCCGTCGATGAAGCATTTTGGCGATAATGTCATCAAGCCTGGCCTCGGACATCCAATGTTACCTCCCCTTCGCTCACCTTCCAAATGGTCGGATCAGCCTGCGACCGCACTCTTTCATCCAGGTGAGTGGAAGTTATCATCGTCTGTCCCGCATTCCCGAGCAGACCGGCCAAACGCCCGGCCCGACGTTCATCCAACTCGGAGATCACGTCATCCAAAAGCAAAATGGGCTCGCGCCGCGTCTCCTCTCTAACCCACGTCACCTCGGCAATCTTTAGGGCCAAAGCGACGGAACGCTGTTGTCCCTGAGATCCGTAGGTGCGGGCATCCCTACCGGCGACGAAGAAGGTGAGGTCGTCACGATGCGGTCCCACTACCGTAAAACCACGTTCTATTTCCTCGCTTCGCCGCTGGGTAAGGTGTTCTGCGAAAGAACGCGCTATCCCTTCGCGATCGGGCAGTTCGTCCCCACCCTCCCCCACGATAACCTCGTCCAGGTAGTCGCTGGAATATGCCACCCCGAGGTTCTCTTCGGCGTCGGTCAGTTGCGAGTAGGCCTCGCGTGCCACGGCCATCCACCGGTCTAAGTGCCGGATGCGGTCCGAGACTATACGGGATCCCGTGGCGACCAACTGTTCATCCCAGGGCTGCAGCAGGAGGTCGGTTTCCGTGACGGACGAGCGTCGAGATCTTATGTTCTTGAGAGACTCATTCCTCTGACTCAATATCTTGCCGTAATCGTCGACCGCCGACCGATATCGGCTGTGGACCTGGCCGATCTCGGCATCTAGGAAGCGCCTTCTTTCCTCGGGTCCCCCCTTCACGAGTCGGAGATCATCCGGAGAGAAAAAGACCGCATCAACGTAGCCCAAAAAGTCCCCGACCCTGCGTACCGGGACCCCGTCAACGCGCAACACACGCCCACGCCCACCCCGGTACCCGACTTCCAGCGTGTGGCGCGGTCCTTCGAACAGGAATTCGCCTTTGACGTAAAGGGATTTTTCCCCCCAGCGCACCATGTCGGCATCCTTTGCGGTGCGTGGAGAGCGAAGCGTGGCCAGGTAATGGATGGCCTCGAGCAAATTCGTCTTGCCCGCGGCATTGGAACCGAGGAGAAAATTGACACCGGGATCCGGCTGAAACAACAACTCCGGGTAGCTGCGATAATTGCGCAGATAAAGTTTGGAAACGCGGGAAACGGTGGTCATTCTTCCTCCGCTACGATGAAGTTACCGATACCTTCCACACCTACTTCGTCACCCGCCACCAGGCGTTTTCCGCGACGGCATTCCATAGAACCATTGACCGTCACCAAACCGTCCTGAATCATCAATTTGGCCATGCCCCCGGTCCCGGCGACACCGCAAATCTTGAGGAAGGCATCGAGGCGCAAATCTCTATCGAGATCCACTTCCACGCGAATGGCATCACACAAGGAACAAAACTCCCCCCGATGGTCCTTAGCTTCTCGGTTTCATCGGCAGCACGACGTAATAGAATTCCGAATCGTCCTCGCCCTGGAGTCTTGCGGCACTCTCCGCATCATCGAGGCTAAATACGACGCGCTCCGGAGAAATGTTTCTAATTCCCTCGCTCAAGTACTTGGCCTGGAATAATATGTCGACGTTGGGTCCCTCGATCTCCGCCACGATCTCATCGTAGGCTTCACCGAGCTCGGCGGAACTTGCGCGCATTATCAGTTTGTCGTCTTTTACGTGGATCTGAATCGGACGGGCACCGCGGTGCTCTTCGGCCAAAAGCGAAGTCCTGGATGTGGCGCCGGCAAACTCTTCCCGATCGAAAAGAACCCTGGTACCGTAATCCCCCGGTGCCGGCACCATGGACAAAACGTCCGGGTACTGACCCTCTAAGATTACCGTTGAAAACTTCAATCCTCCCGGAAGCTCGAAGAAAACGTGGTTCTCCGAGACAGCCAAAGTGGCATCCTCTTCCGGCGTCGAAGACGATAGGACTCTCACCAGATCGGAAATGGATTTGCGCGGTAGGGCAACTTCTACGATCTCGCCTTCAGCCGATTCCGATTCTATTTCGGCCACAGCTATCCTGTAACCGTCGGTGGCCGTCGCCTGAATGTGCCCCTGACCCACCCGGAGCCGAACTCCGCTAATGATGGGCATCGCATCGTCGGTCGAGGCGGCAAACACCGTCTTAGAAAGGGCCCGGGCCAGGTCGTCCGCCGATACCGAATAACTGCGGGAACCGTCGGCCGTCGGGAGCGAAGGAAATTGATCGGCTGGATATCCGTTTAACACGAACTCGGAGGTTCGCCAGGATAACACAGCCTGGTGTCGATCCTCCGGAGCACTGATTTCGATATCTCCTGTGGGTATTCTTCCGACTATCTCACTCAACTCGCGACCGGGTAAGACCAGGGATCCCGGCATCTCGACCGCCGCCGGTATTACGGCCTCGATACTCTTTTCGAGATTGGTGGCGGATAAGTGCAGAATTCCTTCCTGAGCGGTAAGGAGAACTCCGGTGAGAATCGGGTGAGCCGTACCCCCCGCTATTGCTCTATGTGCCATCTGGAGCCCCGAGTTCAAATGAGATTGATCGGTGATTACCTTCATGGGGACACCTTCCCCTCCTCGTTTTTGCGATAGCTTTCTACCACTTATATATAATAATGATTTAGTAACAGTAGTAGTAGTGTTGTGGACTATGTTGAAAACGCTGACCAATCCCATCGAGGTGTGTCTTGTGCCTGTGCGGAACGTGTTAGCATCCTTGAACGACCTTCCACATTCTCAACGATCTTATCCACTTGATCGACTTATCCACCAGTTTTCTACAGGTTGTGCCCGGGGTTACCCCCAGGTTCTAAACAACCTCAATACTGTCCTTTGATTTCGGAACACATGTGCTCGAGCATTTTCGCCAGGGAGGGATCTTCTTCGGCCCGATCCTTGATCTTGTTGCAGGCGTGGATTACGGTACTGTGATCCCTGCCTCCGAATTCTTTGCCGATTTGCGGAAGAGATGCATCGGTGAGTTCGCGGGCGAGGTACATGGCGACCTGCCGCGCGTAGGCCACAGCCTGGGTGCGCCGGCGTCCATTGATTTCGGCGACCGTGATCTCCATGTTTCGGGCCACGTGTTCCTGAATGGATTTTATGGTGACCGTATTCCCCATGTTTTGGTCGGGGATGAG
>CAYLPL010000122.1:0-5619 GCA_964385545.1 uncultured Clostridia bacterium
CACCGGAGGAGGAGGCCGATCCCGGGCGGGAAATAGCCGAACCCGATTCATTGTCATCGTTCATCGAGGGATTTTTGGGTTCTCTGAGGGTCTTTGTGTCGGATGTCCGCGGTTTGGACATAAGGGCGGAGGCAGGTCGGGTGGCCGCCGCAATCCCGGAGGGAGTCAAATCCGACGACGGTCGATGGTGCGAGAGCAAATCGCTATTCGACTCCCTCGGGGGCGAATGGGAGGTGGCCTTTGGCCTTCCCGAACCGCTCAGGATTGCCGTGACGGGTGATCGTGCCCTCGGGGAAGCCTGCGGGGGGACGGTCTCGCGCCGGCGAGCGTCGCCGAATCCCGGGGTGGGGCGGATCCCGGCGAAACGAAGGTATCGCGCGCGAGATTTCCCGAATTCGGAAGGAAGAAGAGTACCACTACGACCTCCCCGAGAGAAGACCGAATGGATGTCCTGCTCGACGTTCCGCTGCAGGTCAGCGTCGAGCTGGGCCGCTCCATCGAAGATATCCGCGGGGTAATGGCGATCGGCACGGGTTCGATCATCGAATTGGATCGTCAGGCCGGGGAACCCGTGGATGTTCTGGTCAACGGCAAACTCCTGGCACGAGGTGAAGTGGTGGTCGTCGACGAGAGTTTTGCCGTCAGGATAACCGAAATCGTGAGTCTCGAAGATCGCATTCGAAGCCTACGCTGAGGACGGTATTGGCGCGAACGGGGGAAGATCGTGCAACTTGCCTTGCAGGTGGCACTGGCCAGCATCGCCGTCATCGGACTCGTTTACGTAACACTGCGGCTTTTGAACACCGCGATGTCGGGCAAGCTGGCGGGTCAGCACCTAAGAGTCATGGAAGCCGTTTCGGTTGGACGCAGGGCGCACATGGCCCTGGTACGGGTACAGGATCGATATCTGGTTTTGGGAGTTACGGAGAGTAATATCACCGTGCTCGCGGAGGTGGATCTCGATTGCGAGGATGTTGAGAAGGACCGGGGAGGGATCCCCTCGGGTCTGAGCGGCATCCTAGCCCGATGGAGACGTGAAGGGGGAGGCACCGGCAGCTGAACGGTTTCAAAGCGGTCGGGGCGTGGAAGAGGAGATACGGTGTCGGGACTACTCATACGACGCGATTTACTGTCGCGGGCGATAATGCTTACGCTGACCCTTTTGGTGTTGCTGGCCGTCAACCCTTCCCATAACCGGGCGGCGGCCGCCGAGATGGCCTTGCCCGGTATCAACGTTGACATCGGGTCGGCCGAGGATGCCGAAGCCACCGGAACTGGAGTCCGTCTACTGCTTCTATTGACGGTGTTGGCCGTGGCCCCGGCGTTACTCATCATGCTGACATCCTTCACCCGCATCGTCATAGTGCTTTCCTTCGTCCGGACCGCCCTGGCCACGCAGCAAATGCCCCCCAACCAGGTCCTGATCGGGCTCGCGGTGTTCATGACGATCTTCGTTATGGCTCCTGTTTGGGGACCCGTGTACTCCGACGCGTGGATACCTTTCCGCGACGGGGAACTCAGTATCGAGGAAGCCTACGAAACGGCGACGGAACCATTTCACGATTTTATGCTGCAATTCACTCGCGAGCGAGATCTGGATCTGTTTCTCGAGTTTTCCGGAGCCGAGCGTCCCGCCGAACCCGAGGACATCCCCAAGTACGCCCTGGTCCCTGCCTTCGCCATAAGCGAGATGAAGACGGCATTTCAGATGGGTTTCGTGATCTTCTTGCCCTTTATAGTGATCGATATGGTGGTGGCAAGCACCCTTATGTCCATGGGAATGTTGATGCTTCCACCCATGATGATTTCGCTGCCGTTCAAGATCCTGCTTTTTGTAATGGTGGATGGATGGCATCTGGTGATCAAATCGCTTCTGGAAGGACTTGCCTAAGGAAGCTACGGAAGGAGTGGTGGCTTTGCCCGCGGAGCTGGTCATATCCCTCGCGAGACAATCGCTTTTGACGGTCCTGTACGTAGCCGGTCCCATGCTTCTGGCGGGGCTGCTCACGGGCATTTTCGTGAGCATTATCCAGGCGACCACTCAGGTGAATGAACAGACCATGGCGTTCGTGCCCAAGATCGTCGCGATCTTTTTGGCAGCATTGATATTCGGGCCGTGGATGATCAATGTCGTCACGGGCTTCGGTGCTGAACTGCTGGGAAATTTGAGCAATTACATTCGTTGAGATGGGGTGGAAGCGGGTGCAACTGTTCGAAGTATGGGAGGCAAAGCAATACCTATTATTCTTCATGACCCTGATGCGCTTCGCCGGTTTCTTCTCCGTATTCCCCCTGTTTAGACGACCCTATTGTCCCGGTCGGGTCGGGATGGCCCTCGCCCTGATAACGACGGCACTACTAGTGCCGACCATCGCCGCCGACGAGACCCTGATGGACATTCCCTCCCATGCAACGGGCCTGGTCGTACCAGCTTTACGTGAGGCGACGGTCGGCATCGCGGTTGGGTTTACCGCACTGATGATACTTCTGGCCGGTCAACTCGCCGGGCAATACCTGGATTTGCAGATGGGTTTTTTCACGGCGAGCCAAATCGACCCGGTCATGGGAGGCCGGCTTCCCTTGGTGGGGCAATACCTGTACTTTGTAGCCCTGATCACCTTCGTGGGATTTAACGGCCATCATATCGTCCTCGCGGCCCTTCGGGATAGCCTGGACAAGATACCCGTGGGTACTCCATTATCGGTCGGTGGGTTTCCCATCATCTTCGACACCATGGGCTGGTTGTTTTACACCTCGCTTCAGATCGCCCTGCCGGTAATGGCGGCGCTTTTTGTGGCCTCCGTCGGGCTCGGGATCATCGGACGCGCCATGCCCCAGCTCAACGTCTTCGTGCTCGGAATCCCCCTGCGCATCCTGGTGGGATTTACCTTGCTTTTGGCCCTGGTACCCCTGTACGCAACGCATTTTCGCATCACTGCCGGCGATCGAATCAAGGTACTGTTTCAAATGCTGGAGGTCTGGTAATGCGGGAGTCTTTGAGATCGATCGAACTGCAGCTGTTCGCGGAGTCGGGTGGGGAGAAGACGGAAGACCCGACCCCACGCCGACGCCGAAAAGCCCGTCGCGAAGGACAGGTATTTCAAAGCAAGGAGCTAACCCAGGCTCTTCTTCTGGTGATGCTGTTCGCGATCCTTTGGTTTACGGTGCCGGCGATGGGTAGAAATCTCCAGCTGTCGTTGGCCGAGGCGCTGACGTGGAAACCCGATGGCGACTGGTCGGTCTCTCGCGTTCACGCCATGATATTTGGCCGTCTGGGCCAAGCCCTGGTGTATCTCGCCCCGTTACTTATGGGCACGTTGGTGGTGGGGGCCGGTGCTGGCGTGCTGCAGACCGGGTTCGTATTCAGCGCTAAACCGCTGTCCCCGGATCTGGGCCGCATGGATCCCGTATCGGGACTGAAGAGAATCTTCTCCCTTAGGTCTGCCGCCAATCTCGCAAAATCGCTGCTTAAAGTCGTGGCTTTGGCCGCGGTCTCCTATCGGGTGATAGCCACGAATTTCGACGGCTTCCCGTCGCTACTCACCCGGCCCATACCGCAGAGCATCCACTGGACGGCGATGCTTTTGCGCACGTTGATCATACAGTGTTGCCTGGTACTGGCAGGGGTGGCGGTCGTCGATTTCTGGTACGAACGTTACGAATATGAAAGGCAGCTTCGGATGACCAAGAAGGAAGTCCAAGATGAGCTGAAGGACACCGAGGGCGATCCCCAGCTGCGAGGGAGAATCAAGAATCTCCAATCCCGCCTCGCGCGGGCCAGGATGATGAGCGACGCGGCGAAAAGCGACGTGGTGATCACGAATCCCACGGAATACGCGGTGGCCCTACGATATGATTTCGAGTCGATGAACGCCCCCCTCGTCGTGGCCAAGGGACGCGGTCTCGTGGCGAAGCGAATCCGCGAGATAGCGAAAGAAAACGGCGTCGTGATACAGCGGAAACCGAGCCTGGCCCGAGCCCTTTACGATGGCGGGGAAATCGGGGAATACGTACCGGAAGATCTCTACCGCGCCGTGGCCGAGGTACTGGCCTTCGTTTGGAAAACGCAGGGCCGAAGATTGGGAGCTGATATCCGATGATGGAAGGCGGACTGCTCGGACGCATCCTCCGGTACGGCGATCTGGCCGTAGCGGCCCTGGTAATTCTCATAATCATCATGATGGTCATCCCGTTACCCCCGCAGATTCTCGACGTCTTATTGGTGTTCAACCTCACCTTTGCACTGGTAATAGTCCTCGTTACAATGTACAATCGCGAGCCGCTCGATTTTGCGGTTTTCCCGAGCCTATTGCTCCTCACGACCCTCTTCCGCCTGGCGCTCAACGTCTCCTCGACGCGGTTGATACTATTGCACGGCTACGCCGGGGAAATAATCCGACAATTCGGGTCTTTCGTGGTCGGGGGTAATCCCGTGGTGGGCTTCATCGTGTTCCTTATACTGGTGGCCATTCAGTTCATCGTGATCACCCGGGGCGCAGAGCGGGTGGCCGAGGTGGCCGCCCGCTTCACCCTGGACGCGATGCCGGGTAAACAAATGGCCATCGACGCCGATCTCAATGCCGGCCTGATCGACGACGCCGAGGCGCGGGACCGTCGCAAGCTCATATCCCGCGAGGCCGACTTCTACGGAGCCATGGACGGGGCCAGCAAGTTCGTCAAAGGGGACGCCATCGCCGCCATCATAATTACCATAATCAACATAATCGGAGGGTTCGTGGTCGGTGTACTGCAACTCGGTCTGCCGCTCGACGAAGCCGCGATGACTTACACTTTGCTTACGGTGGGCGATGGACTGGTCAGTCAAATACCCGCCCTGCTCATATCCGTCGGTACGGGAATAGTGGTGACGCGAGCGGCGTCCGACACGGATTTGGGTAACGACGTAATATCCCAGGTAATGCAACAACCCCGGGTACTGTACCTGGCCGCGGGCGTTTTGGCCCTCATGGGTTTGGTGCCGGGGCTGCCACCCGTCCCGTTCCTCCTCATCGCCACGATGTCCGGATTGCTGGCCAAGGGAATCACGGTCGTCCGTCGCGAGGCTACTGAAGAAGCGTCGGAAGCCGAACCGCAACCCGAGAAGCAAAAGGCGATGGGTCCCGAGGGAATCGCCCGCACCCTGGGGGTGGATCCGGTAACGGTCGAGATCGGTTACGGATTGCTTACGCTGGCCGATAAGACCGGGGATGACTTGATGGAGCGCATAGGCATGCTCCGCCGCCAGCTCGCCGAGGAATTGGGCATGGTTTTGCCCCTGGTACGACTCCGGGACAATATGGCCCTGGATGCCAATTCCTACCAGATCAAGCTCCGCGGGGTGCAGGTTGCCTCGGGTGAAATCATGGCGGATCGCCAACTGGCCATGGATACGGGAGAAGTCACCGAGGAGATCGAAGGTCTGCAGACCTCGGAACCCGCCTTCGGACTACCGGCAAAATGGATCACTACCGCCGAGCGGGAAAGGGCGCAAATGGCGGGCTATACCGTGGTAGATCCGGCATCCGTACTGATGACGCACCTCGGCGAAATCCTGAAACGACACGCGCATGAGCTGCTCTCGCGCCAGGAAACCAAGCTCATCGTCGACTCCGTGCGGGA
>CAYLPL010000123.1:0-5578 GCA_964385545.1 uncultured Clostridia bacterium
GCATGGGCCGCGGCCCGGGCGACGGCCCGCAGACCCTTAAGCTCGGGGCCCTCCACCCGTCCGCGGAGGATTCCGGACTTGTAAAGCCCGCACTTCACGCCGTTTTCGTCGCCCTCTTCCACCTCGGCCACCATCTTCTCGGTAACCTCGTCGAGGCTGAGATCGTCGAGCCATTTGGGAAGGGTGGGTTCGATGTAAAAGCCGCCGGTGATGACGATCTTAACGCCCGATTCTTCCGAGAGTTCCTTCAGGGTCTCGGAGTCGAGGCGCCAGTGGTTGGTAGTGACGTCAACCAGGGCCCGCCCGCCCATCTCGTAATAGGCCTTGAGCTCTTCTATCATGCGCTCTTTGTCGTCGAAGATCATAGTGTTGGTGGGATCCTGGACGACGGTACCATTTAGGTAATCGCGTTCGGCCAGGCGGAAATCGCACCACGTGTGCTCGTGGGTTTGACAGAACCCCAGGTCGCCGGGGTCAATGTCACCCAGTACGGTTCGGATGACGCTCAAAGTATATCGCCCTTTCTTTAACTGAATGCCCATCTCTATCGGTCGATACCGCGCGGTGCACATGCGGTATACATCCTTTGTCATTCTAGCATCATCGCCGCTTTCCTGCCCGATCGCGCCCCCGATGAAAATGCCTTTCCCGGTTTACGGGTGAAGAAGAAAACCTACCGAATGGCGGAACCCGGGCGGGATATCCCGGTCTTCGGTAGAATAAGTCGGGGGCGGTAGGTATACGTTGGAGAAATCGGTCGTGCAGTTTATTGGCATGTTGCTGGGTCCCGCGGCTCTGGGATATCTGCTGAATTTCGCCCTGGAGGTCAGCGCCCTGGTTCGCGGGAGATGGGGCACCATCGCCCTGTTCATGAGCCTGGTCACCATATTTACCCTCTGGTACCTGGGACGGGCCTTCGGTAGAAGCGTCCAGGGAGGTTGGCGGGGCTTGATCGCGGCCGTGCTCGCCCCGGGGATACCCGCGGCTTTATACTTCTGGCAATTCCACCTGGTATCGCCGGGGAGCAGGATACCCCTATTCGCCCTAATCCCCCAGCTATACTTCACTCCCCTGGTCTGGCCGGTGGCGAGATTCCTGGGCGACATGGGACTCGGCGGCGATCGCTTGGTCGGGACCGTGAGCCTGGCGCTCATGGTGACCCTGGTGGTGTCCGGTTATCTCCGGGGAGCGGCGGAGGCTTTTAGGCAGGCTCGCGGAAGCAACGGGCGCTGATGCATCGACCGGGGATACCACGATATGGATAGGGGACCGGGATGAAGCCTTCCCGGCCCGAGATCCCGATCGGGGACATCATCCGCCCTTCATGCCATCCAAAAAAAACCGAAAACCTCACCACTCCGACACCTACGGCAGGACTACCGCGATCGAAGGGAAGCGGGAGGATATCCGCCGGGGGAAGCGATCACCCGTCCGAGGCCTCATGGCGAGGACCCCTAGCACCTCACCGGCTCCCTTTCCCCACGGCGCCGAGAAGGGAGCCGGGACTTCGGATATCGATGGAGACGATTCCGACCCAACCCATCCTAGATGAGGCCCGCCAGATTGAGAATGCGATAAACGATGGCGGCAGTCTCCGCCCTGGATAGTTCGGCCCCGGGATCCAAGTGATCCGCGCGTCCTCGGATTATGCCTGCTGCGGCGCAATCCTCGACGGCGGAGAGGGCCCACGGGGCGATGGCATCCGCATCGGCGAACTCGATGGAGTCGACGTCTTCGGCGGGTGCGATCCCGCAAGACTCCGCGGCCCTCGCGGCGACCACCATGGCTTCCTCGCGGGTAATGGCCCCGTTCGGTCTGAAGGTTTCATCACCGTAACCCTTAGCCAGGCCGTACTCGTGCGCCACCTCGACCGCACCGGCATACCAGCTGTCCCCGGCGACATCGGCGAAGGTTCCCCCTTCCTCGCGGGGGATGAGCCCCAGGGCGCGACCGATGATGGCGGCGAATTCGGCGCGGGTGACTGCTCCCTCGGGCTCGAATAGCCCGCGGCCGGTACCGAACACAACAGTGCGGGAGCCCATCTCTTCCACGACGTCCTTCGCCCAGTGATCCTCCAGGTCGGAATACTCCGCACGGTTAGAAACCAGGAGGTGGGTACCGCTGGCCACGGATTCGAGGCTAACCCGCTCTTCTCCGCTCGCCGTATCTATACGGGTGGGCAAATGGTGTAGTTCTCCCGAAGAATCGAGGTAAAGGCCGGTGGTCACGGTGTCCGCTTCTTCGGGGTCGATGTACATCGTGTGCCCCAGGTGGGTGGAAAAACGCGCGATGGGTATCTCCTTTTCGTCGGTGCGGAAGCGGAGGGAGAACTCAAACGGTGAACCGACCATCCGGTAGCCTTCTCGGGCGGTGATCTCTCCTATCTCTTCTCGCCGTTCTTCCCCCGGTTCGCGCAGTTCTATCTCCACCTCGCAGTCTTTGGGCGATACCCCGTCGCCCAGATCTTCGGAGATGGCATCGAGGTCGATCGCGCCGGGGGGAAGGACGAACGACGCGGTACCCGTGGCGATCCTTAAGTTGGCATCCCGCGAGCGGAGATCCATCAAGGCATCGCCGTCGAGCCCGGTCAGCAGGGTGCCCGGCACACCGCCCACCGCGACGTTGATCGTCGCCCCGGGTTCCGTCTCCCAGAGGCTCGCCTCAAGCCTCTTTCCGTCGATGCTCACGTTGGTTACCCATTCGCCGTCCACTTCTTCGGAGGAAGCGCCCGCGATACCGGTCTCCCTTTCGCCGTTCATAAGGGTGTCGACGGTTAAATGCGGGCTCTTTGGACGCGAATGTATCTTGACGGTAATGGTCTCGGTGGCACTCGTCTTCCCGGAGGCGTCCACCGCCCTGATATCCAGCTGGTGGGTACCGGGGGATCGGAGTTGGAGGGGTCCTGAGTATTCATCCCAGCCGGCGTCGTCGCGGGAAAACTGGATGTCCGCCGCCACGTCGTCCGTGGCCGTCGCCTCTACCGTGACCGGCCGGTAGGTGCGGCTGCCGTCTTCGTATTCCTCGCCGTCCGAGGTAGTCGCATGCACGGACAGGGTGGGAGACTCGCGGTCGATCTTGATCTCCTCGGTCTCCTCGGCGACGTTCCCCACACGGTCGGCGGCCCGGGCGGCGACGGTGGTTTTGCCGGACTCGGTCAATTTCAGGGCATCGTCGTACGAGGCCCAGCTGTCGCCTCCATCGGTAGAATACTCGACGGTGTCCATGCCGCTTTTGCCGTCTCCGGTGGTGATATCGACGTGCACCTCTTCGTCGGCCCAGGCGCCGTCGTAGGGGGAACCGTCGGAATAATCGGCATCGATCGCGATCTCCGGGGGATCAACATCGATTTGGGCCGTTTCGCTCTCGGAGCTCTCGTTGCCAGCCAAATCCTCGGCCCTAAGCATAGCTTCTCCGTAGTCGGTCACCACGAAGGGATCTTCGGCCGGTGCCCAGGTGTCACCTCCATCGAGGGAGTAATCGAAGGCGGCGACGGCGGAGACGTCGTCGCTGGCGGAATAATCGAAGACCAGGTTGTCGCTCGTCCATCCGTCGACCATCTCCCCGCCATCTTCCGGTTGGAAGGTACCCGTGATGGAAGGATCGGTGGTGTCGATTCCGAACTCGAGACTGTCTTGGCCGTTTTCCGAGGAGTCGGTGGTGCGGGCCTGCACGAGGTGCTCGCCCTCGGAGGTGATTTCGAAGGATCCGGTATATTCGGTCCAGCCGGAATCGTCGAGCCGGTATTCAACGTCGTCTTCTGCGGATATGGAAATCTCCACGGGTTCTTCGTTGGTCCAATCACCGGATTCAAGAGATTGCGGTTTGGGATCTATGGAGACCACCGATTTTGTCTCGAGGGTAGAGCTATCGCTCGCGGGTGAGGAGGGGGTCGATTCAGTCTCCGCCATCCTGGCCTCGAAATCGTAGCCGGTGGCGGGATCGAGGCCGGAAAACTCCCTATCGGTGCGCCAGCCACCCCCGTCCATTCGGTATTCAGCGCCAGATATCTCAGCGAGGGTGATGGAGGTCGTCGTGCTGTCCTCCAGCGTGGGAGGATAAGGAGGAAGCATCGCCTCGTCGTAGGCTCCGCCGCTTGCCACAGCCTTGACGTAGGGCCCACCTGCGTCCTCGTTGGTCAGGGTCACGGTGGCCCGGCCGTCGTCATCCGTCTCGATGGTCGAATCACTGAGGGTGCCGAGGGTAGAACTGAAGGATACCTCGACATCGGGTACCCCGGAGCCCTCCGAATCGGTGACCTCGGCGGTGAGCTCGGTCTCGCCCTGGTCAATCTCTTCGGTGGTGAGGATGACGTCCGACGGTGCGACATCGTACTGTTCGTTCTCCACGTCGAGCGGGGTGTAATCGTTATTGAAATACCAGTCTTCGATCAGGTGCTCTGCGTATGCTCCGCCCGTTGCCGCGGAAAAGCCCACGTAGATCTCGTCCTGGTAAAGGATGCTCAAGAGATCCAAACCTTCGTGGGATATGACCGGATCAGTCGGGCGAACCGCGGATTCCTGATTCATGCGCACTTCTATCCGATCATCTGGGCCGTCGTAATCGATCCACACGTGGTATAGATTCCCGCTTTTCATATTGTATCCGGAGTTCTCGGATTGAGTAGCCGAGGCGACGGGGTTGTCGACGTCCCCATTTACGTTGATGGCGATGTGGTTAACCCCAAGGCCGCCATCACCATGATCCGATTCGTTGTCGTAGGTGTCGAACTCTACGCCAACGCTGTTATCGATCCCGCTGTAGCCCATGCCACCACCGGATTCACCCAGGTCGTTGGTGTTGTTGTTTAGGATGAATACGATGCCGTCGGCACCTGTAGTCCCCTTGGGATCCATGCGAAAGGTGAAGTAGGTGCTGAAAGAGCGTTCGTTTACCAGGGAGACGTAGTCACGGTAATAGGCACTACCCTGTTGATTGCCCACCGCCTCAGTGAGTCGGATGACACTGGGACTTTGAACGATGTCGGCATCGCCGTTGGTCTCGATCAAAGAGTGATCCGCAAAATCATCGTATTTGAAGGTGATTATTTCCGAGGCGGAGGCGAGAGTGGGCAGATACAGGATAATAAGAAGAGAGAAGCAAAGTATCAGGGGCGATAATCTTCGCACGGGCAAAACCTCTTTCTCATCGCGTATCGTGAGGGAATTATCTATGCTAAAAGGCACAATTCCCCGATTAGTGTACCTTATGACGTGTTGTGCGTCTAATCCCCGCAGTCACCCACGCAGAATCTTACCCAAGGGTTCCCGGTTCACCCAGCTAGAAATCCTACCGAGGGGAGATCATCTATATGACCATGGGCGAGCGTAAAGAACACGTGAACAATATGCGAACTCGCTACCTCAGGTGCCGCTCTCGCCAGGACAAGTCCCGTATTGCGGATGGACTGTTCGAGACGCTGCGCTATCATCGATAATATGCCAGCTCGTTGCTCAACCAGTCCCAGAATGCCGCCAGGAAACCGTCTAAACGGAAACTGGGGAGACTACAGTACATCGAAGCCATGCCCGCCGTGCAACTCGTCTGGCAGTCCCTCGATTGCCCCTGTGCTGAACGACTG
>CAYLPL010000124.1:0-5539 GCA_964385545.1 uncultured Clostridia bacterium
CTTTTGGCCGCTTCCGGGTATCGCCCTGGGACGACGCGGATCCCCTCGAATCCTTACCTCTCCTTCGAAGAGGGCGGAGTTTTTGGCCGAACTCGGCGTAGATTCCCTGGTGACCCTACATTTTGACGAAGATCTCTCCGGGATGGATCCTGGCCGATTTGTTCGGGAGGTATTGGTCGGTGAGGTGGGGGTCGACGAGATCTGTGTCGGGTTCAACTTCTCCTTCGGACATCGAGGATGCGGAGACGCGAAGTCCCTGAAGAGATACGGGGAGGAATGGGACTTTGTCGTTTACGTCCTCTCGCCTGTACAGGTGGACGGCTACCGGGTCTCGAGCACGAACATAAGGAGACTGATCGCCGCGGGTCGGGTGCATGAAGCCGGCCGCCTGCTCGGTCGCCCTCACGCCGTGGAGGGGAAAGTGGTGAAGGGGCAGGGTCGCGGACGTCGGCTCGGTTTTCCCACCGCCAACCTCCGGGCGCGCGCCGGTTTAATCGCACCGGCGTCGGGGGTCTACGCCGTTAGGGCAGTTTGCCCGGAAATCCATTTGGACGCCCCTGGGGTCGCCAACGTGGGCGGAAGCCCGACTTTCCACGAGGAATCCGGTCCCGACGGTTTCCTGGAAGTCCACGTACCCGGTTTTGCGGGCGATTTGTACGGGCGAGATCTCTCGGTCGAGTTCGTCCGATGGATTCGCCAGTCCCGGGACTTTGCCGACGTCGAAGAATTGAAGCGGCAGATAGTGCGAGACGTGGCAAGCGCCCTAGATGAGGCGAACGAGCGAGCCTCGCAGAGTTTGCGGTATCCTACGGCGTTATGCTAGAATTCGGCCAGAATAGCAATGTATTCGGCGAACCGGGACCGGGATATTGGCTTTCCTCCAGCGGTATTCTCGGTCTACGGGGATCACAAAACACCAGGAGGTTGAAACGGTATGCCATTGGGCAAAGAGACCAAACAGCAGCTCATCGAGGAATTTCAGCAACACGATGGCGACACGGGTTCACCGGAAGTGCAGGTGGCCATTCTCACCAGCAGGATCATCGAACTCACCGAACACCTTCGTCAGCATCCCAAAGACCATCACTCAAGGCGAGGACTGCTCAAGATGGTGGGGCAGCGTCGCAGTCTCCTCGACTATTTGCGCAAAAAGGACGCCTCGAGGTATTACGATGTAATTCAGAGACTCGGTCTCCGCCGATAGAGGACGGAAACCGGGTAACAGTTGCGAAGCGAAATGGAGGATGATTTTTTCATATGCGAAAGACCTACACCCTCGAGACAGAGGGTAAAGACATGAGTTTCGAGTTTGGACGCCTGGCACAGCTGGCGGCCGGATCTGTGGTGGCTCAGTGGGGCGACACCGTTATCCTGGCGACCGCCGCGGCCAGCTCCAAACCGCGGGAGGATCTCGATTTCCTTCCCTTCAGGGTAGATTACGAAGAGCGTCAATACGCGGTAGGGCGGATTCCCGGTAGCTTTTTCCGTCGCGAAGGCAAGCCCAGCGACCAGGCTACTTTGGCCTGCAGACTGATCGACAGGCCCTTCCGACCCCTACTCCCCGATGGTTATCGGAACGACGTCCAGGTGGTAATAACCGTCCTGTCCTTCGACCCCGATTGCCCCCCGGAGGTACTGGGCATTACGGCGGCCTCCATGGCCCTCAACACTTCCTGGATACCCCTCGAAGACCCGGTTGGAGCCGTTCGCATGGGACTGGTCGACGGAGAGTTGGTCGTAAACCCGACCAGGAGTCAGGCCAATGAGAGCACCCTGGATCTCGTCGTCGCCGGTACCGAAGATGCGGTGGTGATGGTCGAGGCCGGAGCCGAAGAGGTCTCCGAAGACATTGTCATCGACGCCATCGAGATGGCGCACCAGGAGATTAGGCGCATTACACGACTGCAAACGGAAATTGTCCGCGACCTGGCCGATGAAGCGGAGATCCCATTCCTCAAGTCGATCTCGGCAGAAGTCGAGGCTTCGGTTCGTCGTTCCGTGGGTTCCCGGGTGCGCGACTTCCTTTTTGCAGAAGACAAAGAGGATCGCGAGAGCATGCGCTCGGAGATATTTGAGGAAGTGCACGAGGAACTCGGGGACGAATTCCCCGACGAGAGTTGGGCCATCGATCAGGTCCTTCGCCAGATAGAGAAGGAAGAGATGCGCCGGGCCATAGTGGACAGGGGCCAGCGACCCGATGGGAGAAAGCCCGACGAGATACGGCCCATAAGCTGCGAGGCGGGATTCCTCCCGCGGGCACACGGCAGTGGCCTGTTCAACCGCGGAGAAACCCAGGTCCTTACCGTGCTGGCGCTGGGTTCCGTCGGAGATCGTCAGATGCTGGACAGCCTGGGCCACGTGGAAGAACACAAACGATATCTGCACCACTACAACTTCCCACCGTACAGTACCGGGGAAACCCGCTTCCTGCGCATGCCCAGCCGGCGGGAAATAGGACACGGTGCATTGGCGGAGAGGGCTTTACGTCCCGTGATTCCGCCCGATGACGAGTTCCCTTACACGCTTAGATTGGTCTCGGAGGCGCTGGCCTCTAACGGATCGACGTCCATGGCCAGTGTTTGCGCCAGCACCCTGGCACTTATGGATGCCGGCGTACAGATCAAGGCGCCGGTGGCCGGGATCGCGATGGGCCTGGTAAAAGAGGGTTCCAAGTACGCCGTGCTATCCGACATCCAGGGTATCGAGGATCACCTGGGCGATATGGACTTCAAGGTCGCCGGCACGGCCGGGGGAATAACTGCCTTGCAGATGGACATCAAGATTCGTGGCGTAGATCGCAATATCCTGCGTGAGGCCTTGGAGCAGGCAAGACGCGGGCGCCTGTTCATTTTGGACAAGATGCTGGAAGTAATCCCCGAACCTCGCGCAGAGATGTCACGGTACGCACCGCGCATAGTTACCCTGCAAATTAACCCGGAGAAGATCCGTTACGTGATCGGTCCCGGGGGTAAGATGATAAACAGCATCGTCGACGAGTTCGGCGTCCAGGTTGATATCGAGGACGACGGCACCGTCTACGTATCCTCGGAAGATGCCGAGGGGATCGAAGGGGCCGTCAACAAGATCCGCGCTTTGACCGAGGATGTCGAGGTCGGCAAGATCTATCTCGGTACCGTAAAGCGAGTAATGGATAACCTGGGAGCCTTCGTAGAAGTGCTTCCCAATCAGGAGGGACTGGTGCACGTTTCCAAGCTCGATACCGAGTTCGTGGAGTCCCCCGAGGACGTGGTTTCCGTAGGCGACCAGATCCTGGTGAAACTCATGGAAATCGATAAGATGGATCGCTTGAACCTCTCGCGGGAAGCCTGTATCAAGGAACTGGGCCGCGAGACGGTCGAGGAAAGAGAAACCCGCAAAGAGCGCACACCGGGTGCAAAGAGCGCCGATAAGAGTGGCAATTCAAGAAAAGGGCGCCCCCGGGGCGGAAGAAACGACAAGCGAGGACGATGAAGGAAGAGCGTAGCTAGATCAGGATGCAACCCGGGGTGGTTGGACGGACATCTTCCCGCCGCCCGGGTTCTCTGTCCACGGTAACCCGCCGGGGTAAGATGCGGCGGGTGCTGTGTTTTTCGTGCACGGAGGTGGAGCAATTGTCGTCCGCCCGCTCCCCCGAAAGCATCCTTTGCGAGATAGAACGAGCGCGCAGGGAACTGTACCGCGTTGCGCAGAGGACGGACTCGTGGGGAGAAGTACTGCGGATAAGCCGGGAACTGGACTCCCTCATAGCCGAATTCATGGCGTCGGTCGCAGCTACGAAAACCGAAGAGGATGAAGATGGGTTGTTTTGAGTACTCTCGTGGTATGGTCGGAGGATTGCCCACGGTCTCCTCGTAGCTCCCAGTCCATAAGAGTCGACGTGCCGTGAGGCCGGACGCGTCTCGAGGATCCGGGCATCCCCGGCGATCGGTGCCACCCTCCACTGTCTTTCTTATCCGCCTCCGGGCACGCTATAATTATACCTAGTTGTGTTTAGCTTGGATCGTGGATCCTCGCGCACCGCGGGAGATCGCGAGGGAATGCTCGAACTCAACACCCTCGTAAGGAGGGGTGAAAGCATAGAAAGCGACGGGGTTCCGTCGAATTGAGAGGTGAGAAAATGACCAGTGACAGAAGTGCTGGCAGGGGTCATGTGCGTTTGATTCCCCTGGGCGGCATGGCGGAAATCGGCAAGACATTGTTGGTTTGGGAATCGGAAGATGAGGCAATAATTATCGATTCGGGCCTGGCCTTCCCAGAGGAGGAGATGCTGGGTGTCGACATAGTCATTCCGGATTTCAGCTACCTGCTGGAGATTCGGGAAAAGCTGGCCGGCATCTTCCTGACGCACGGTCACGAAGACCACATCGGTTCCCTGCCCTTCTTGCTCAAGGAGATAACGGTGCCGGTCTATGGTCCCGGATTGGCCCTGGGACTGGTAAGGCAAAAACTGGACGACGTGGGCCTGAGGCTCCCCGCGGGGTCCAAGAAACTGGTGCCGCGCGAGAAGGTAAAGACGAAGGATTTTGAGGTGGAGTGTTTTCGTGTCAGCCACAGTATAGCGGATGCCATGGGTTTCGCCGTCCACACTCCGGCCGGCCTCATGGTTCACTCCGGAGACTTCAAGTTCGATCAGACCCCGGCCGACGGCGCCATAACCGATTTTTACAGTCTCGCATCCTTCGGTGAACGGGGAGTTCGCTGTCTGATATGTGATAGTACCAACGCCGAAATGGAAGGATACACGGGTAGTGAGCGCCTCGTGGGAGAAAGACTCGAAGAGATATTCCGCGACGCGACGGGGCGCATAATGGTGGCCACCTTTGCCTCCAATATCCCGAGATTGCAACAGGTCATCGACGTGGCGCAAAGCTTTGGCCGCCGTGTGGCGGTGATGGGGCGCTCCATGGAAAACAGTGTTGCGGTTTCTTTGGACATGGGATATCTCCAGGCCCCCGAGGGCGTCCTGGTGGACGTAGACGTCGCGCGGAGCGTCCCCGACGAGGACATCGCGATCATCACTACTGGCACCCAGGGGGAGCCCATGAGTGCGCTGACGCGCATGTCGCGAGGCGATGATCGCCGGATAAAGATTCGCGAGGGCGATACGGTCGTCATCGCTGCGAATCCCGTACCCGGCAACGAGAAACTCGTCTACCGTACCGTGGATAATCTCTCTCGCCTGGGCGCTAGGGTAATCTACGGGGGCCGCTCGGGCGTTCATGTATCCGGACACGGCAGTCGCGAGGACATTAAACTGATGGTCAATCTGACCAAACCGGAATACACCATACCCATCCACGGCGAATACAGGCACATGATGGCCTTCGCCGATCTGGCGCGCAGTCTTAGGTATGAGGATGACAAGATCCTCATGGTAGAAAACGGTGACATGGTGGAATTCTCACCCGATCGCGTGCAGATTTCCGGTCCGGTGGGATCACGGGACATGTTGGTCGACGGGCTCGGAGTGGGAGACGTCGGACGCATGGTGCTTCGCGATCGCGAGCAGCTGTCCCAGGATGGCGTAGTTTCCGTGGTC
>CAYLPL010000125.1:0-5527 GCA_964385545.1 uncultured Clostridia bacterium
TCCTGGAGATCAAACACGGCTTCCAAAGAGCGAAGATCTTCGACAGGTCCGCGACCTCCGCCGCGCTCCTTTGAAGAGTTCATATCGTTATCCATAGATCGGTCCCGCCTTCCGCACTCATTCACGAATCACTCGGTTTCAGTATAGCGTTTGATCTCCTGCAATTCCCGCGGTTTAAGATGTCGCCACCGACCGGCGGGCAAATCACCCAACTCCACCGGCCCAAAACTGGTACGCTGCAGCGAGAGAACGGGATGACCCACGGTGGCAAACAGTCTCCTGATCTCGCGATACCTTCCCTCCCTCAGCGTCACTTTCCAACGGCTGGTCTCCCTTTCGTCCTCGGGCGGGAGGGGTTCCAGTTCAATCCTGGCGATGCCGTCCGCCAGAGGAATCCCGTCCCGTAAATCGGCCAGTATCCTAGGATCGGGACGCCCTCGCAGGCGAACGTGATAGGTTCTCGGCATACCCGTGCGGGGATGCTCGAGACGGGCGGACCACGCCCCGTCATCGGTCATCAATAACAGCCCGGAGGTGTTGAAATCCAAGCGCCCGACGGGAAACAGCCGCGGTTGGGCGGGGACTAGGTCCATCACCGTCGGCCTGCCCCGGGGATCATCGGTGGTGGTAATGTAGCCGGAGGGCTTGTGCATCGCGATGTAGGTTCTCGTCCGCGGTGGCCTGACCACGCGTCCATCCACCGCGACCGTTTCATCGTCGCGCAGATGTAGCCCGGGCGTGCGGGCCGGGCGCCCGTCGACAGATACGCGCCCGGCCTCCACCAGCTCGCGAGCCTTTCGTCGCGAGGCGATTCCGGCGTTGGATATGTATGCATCCAGTCTCAAACGACGACCTCCGCAAAACCTACTCGAACTCCACGATCATTTCCACCTCTACGGGCGCTCCCTTTGGCAGGGCGCTCACGCCCACTGCGGCGCGCGCGTGCGCTCCAGCGTCACCGAACACCTCTCCCAGCAACTCGGAGGTCCCATTGACCACCGCGGGATGATCCGTGAATTCGGCCGTCGAGGCGACGTAACCCGTTACCTTGACGATTCGTCGTACCCGCGAAAGATCCCCGAGCTGGCTCTTGATCACGCCGAGGCAGTTCAGGCAGCTGCGCCGGGCGGCCTCGTAGCCTTCCTCCAAAGTGACTTCCGCGCCGAGACGCCCGACCTTCTCCAGTTCGCCGTCTACGGTGGGAAGTTGCCCCGAGGTGTAAAGGTAGTTGCCCGATACTACACCGGGAACGTAGGCTGCGAGGGGTGCGGGCACTTCGGGGATACTGTAACCCAAATCCTTCAGTCTTTCTTCGGGAGACATACTGAATAACCCCTTTCCCAAGGCATCCATCAAATCTCTACCGCATCTTTGAATCAATTTTAACACCTTAACACGGTTCCGAGCGATACTGGGCTTTTAGAACTGGACTAAAGGAGGGGGGAACCGGGATGCATAGCAAGTCCATCCCGGTCGAGATCGCGGGGGTCGGGGTGCGGGATGGGCTGACCCCCGCGAGACAAGGCTCGGGTTAGAGATGGGACTCTATTTGAGCCAGGAGTTGTTCTTTGGAAGCAAATCCAACCAGGCGCGCCACGGGTTCGCCGTCCTTGAACAGGATCAGGGTGGGAATGCTCATTACACCCATGGAGACCGCCGTCCGTTGGTTTTGGTCAACGTCGAGTTTCGCCACTCGCAGCTCGCCGTCCTTCTCCTCGGCGATCTTTTCCACGACCGGCGCAATCATCTTGCAGGGGGCACACCAGTCGGCCCAAAAATCCACCAATACTGGAGTCTCTGATTCGATCACATCGGTTTGAAAGCTGTCATCGGATACCTCGATAATATCGGCGCTCATCCAAAATCATCTCCTCTCGTAATGTGTCCGGAAATGGTGCAGCCCGGACGGGTCCTTCTCCCTCGAAGATCTCGGCCGGAGGTTCTTCCGGTTGCTCCCCTGCCGGTACCGAGATCACGTGAAACCTTTATCCATGATACCTCCGCCGTCAACCACTCCCGGAGCCGGCAATCCCCCGACCCTCGTCCCGGCTAGTCGCGGCCGACAGGATATGTGTACCTCTAATACCGGCGTCCTAAACTTCATATAGCGAAACGCTTATGGTAATCAACTGCAACCGCAGAATCCGGCGGTGTCGCCTCAGCCGCCATCCTTAGTATCTGCCGAGACGTCCTCCAAAGACGGCAACTGACCGAGATCCGCCAGACCGAATTGATGCAAAAAATGCTCGGTGGTTACGTACATCTTGGGCCTGCCCGGAACGTCTTTTCGCCCGGAGGATTCGATCAAGCCCGCGAACTCCAATCGCCTCAACAAATGCGAACTCTGTACTCCCCGCAGGTCGTCAATCTCGGGGCGGGTGATGGGTTGTTGATAGGCCACCAGGGCCAGTACCTCCAAAGCCGCCGGCGATAGGGATTCTTCCTCGGGCTCGAGGAACCTATGAATAACTTCGGAGAACTCCTCTTTCGTCCGGATTTGCACTCCCCCGGCCGGTCGAAAGAGCCTCACGCCGCTTTGCGGTTCCGCATAACGCGCCCGGAGCCGCTCGAGCAACTCGTCTATCTTTCCCAGCTCTACATCCAAAAGATCGGCCAGGGTATCCGGGGATAGAGGTTGCGCGGAGGCAAACAGGCAGGCTTCCAATGCGGCCACGAGGTAGTCTTCATTACTCCTCAACGTCGGTCTCCCCTTCGGGTTCTGTCGCATATACCTGAATATCTCCGAACCGATCTCGCTGCGCGACCGTCACCTCTCCGCTCCGAATCATCTCCAAGAGGGCAATAAAGGTGCCTACGTAGAGGCTTCGCCCCCCGCCCCTCGGGAAAAGATCTGCGAAATTGACCCGCCCTTTGGATATCTCGAGGATTCCGCGGATTCTTCTCATACACGCGGATATCGTTATTTGCTCGCGGGATATGGTCTCCCCCTCGGGTTCGACCTCCCGGGCGAGCAGCTGTTCCAGTGCTCCCACCAGGTCTTCGAGATCGGCTCCCTCGATGTCGGCCAGCGCCCTTTCCCATTCGATGACTTCCGGAGGGATGCGCGGGTGAGTGCGTCGCATTTGCTCCGCGCGACGATCGAGTTCCTGGGCCACTTCTCGGTACCGGCTGAACTCCACCAGGTGGCGGAATAACTCCTCGGAACGTTCTTCCTCTTCTATGTCGAAAGAATCCGCCGGTGACTCGTCAGAAACCAAGGCGGCACTCTTCTTGTCCGTGAGCTCGGAGAGCAGGCGCAACAGTTCCGCCTCCCCGTCAAGGAGGGAGTCGTCGTTGCTTGAGAGGATTTCTTCCGCCTCACGAACCCAGGGGTAAATCTCCAGCTCGACGATTTGCTCGCGGTAGGCGTTACGGTCGCGACGTCGTTGTGCCTCCAACTCATCGAGCCGTCCCCTTATCTTATCCACCAGATCTCCCAAGCGCCCGGGTTCCGACAAAGCTACACCTCCACCAGACTAAATGACCACGAGGGAAACGAGCGAGATTATGATCTGCTGAAGGGCGTTAGCCACCGGCAGAAGAAGGCGCGGTATGATGCCCAGTATCAAAAGAAGCATCAGGATCAGCCAACCGTATTGGTCCATGAGGTTCATGGCGTTCCATAACCCGGATCCGTAAGGAGCCAAAGACCGCAAGATGTTCGACCCATCCAACGGGGGAACCGGAATCAGGTTGAACAGGCCGAGCCACAGGTTGTACATCAGGAAGTAATAAAGAATTGCCGTGACGGTGGGAAGTCCGAGGGAGAATTGAAGCATCAGGTACGTGCCCACCACGGCGCCGAGTAAGTTGCTGGCCGGACCGGCAAGGCTGGTCACCAGTACCCCGCGACGCCTATCGCGGAAATACAGCGGGTTAATCGGAACCGGTTTCGCCCACCCGAAGCGGAATATGACCAGCATTAGCGTCCCGATCGGATCCAGGTGTGCCAGGGGATTCAAGGTCAATCTCCCGGCGGCCTTGGCGGTGGGGTCGCCGAGCCGATACGCTGCGTACCCGTGAGATACTTCATGTATGGTCAAAGCTGCCAGAAGGCCGGGTAAGCTAAGTAGTAAACTTTGGAAGTTCAGTGGCGGATCCCCTCCGATTGAAAACGCGATCTCAAGGCAAAAGGCTGCGTGCAAAGACGGCGACCGTTAAACCGGTCCCTCGGGCCACCAAGAGAAATACTAACACCGCGGGGTGAAGGGTTCAACTGTCGCCGTGAACGGTTAACCTTCAATTAGTACCGATCACACCTACCAACCGGACGCTCCATGGCCGGCTGATCGCCCCATTCCTCCAACACGCGAGAAAACGGATCCGCTCCGTGACATGGCATCTCCCGGAATATGCAACACTCTATTGCTGTTTGGGGATATACTCTTAAACTCTAGAAGGGCTTCAATAACTGCGATAAGTCGCACCCGTCTCGTGTAGTCCACTGACCTTCATTACACCCGGGGTCATTCTTCTCATCCTACCTTTTTCTGCCTTTCACTCTTCCCACAAAAGCTTTACTCAAACTACTGCGGTCATTTACGCCCGGGGATGACTACGGGAGTAAACCTCCGTGAGGTGACTACCGGTAAGATGGGTGTAAATCTGGGTCGTTGAAATGTCGGCGTGACCCAAAAGCTCCTGAACGGCCCTGAGGTCGGCCCCGTTTTCGAGGAGGTGGGTGGCAAAAGAATGGCGTAGCACGTGTGGGGTGATGCCCTTGCGAAGGCCGGCTTCCCGAGATCTCTTTTTCACCACTCCCCATACTCCCTGCCGCGTCAATCTCCCGCCCCGATGATTCAAAAACAAGGCGGACTGCCCCCGGGTCTTGATCAAGTTCGGCCGCCCGGCCCGGATATACTCGCGTAGTGCCTCGACGGCGAGATACCCGAGAGGTACGATCCGTTCCTTGTTCCCCTTTCCGACACACCATATCTCCCGTCGCGCGGGATCGACACTGTGGACTTCCAGGCCGACCAATTCCGATACCCGCAAGCCGCTGGCATAAAGCAATTCCAAGATTGCGCGATCGCGTAGCTGCAAAGGATCGCCACCGGAAGGGGTCGTGACCAACGCTTCCACCTCTTCGATGGTCAAGACCTCGGGGAGCTGGTGGCCGGGTGTCGGTATTTCGACATCGCGCGCCGGATTGGCGAAGCAGTAGCCTTCAGCCACCGCGAAATTGAAAAAACCCCGTAGGGCAGCCACTCGACGCGCGAGGGTCGAGGTAGCGAGTCCCACGCTACCCATGTGGATCACATAATTTGCCACGTCAGCGCGAGTTGTTTGCGGGACAAGACTCTTGTAATCGCCCTTGCGGCCGATCACCTCTCGCAGGTATTGGAAGAAGGCCCGAAGATCCCGCCGATAAGCCAGCAGAGTGTTGCGGGCCAGGCCGCGCTCGACGCCGATGTAATCGATGTATTCCTCCACGGGATCCACCGATGACACAATCCTTTCCAGGCACTTTCAATATCCCGGTACTGCCACCCTCTAAGATCCCGATAGATGCGCTGCGGATCCCTTT
>CAYLPL010000126.1:0-5445 GCA_964385545.1 uncultured Clostridia bacterium
TCTGCCTTGCCGCTGACGATCCCTACACCGCGGAAATCATCCCCACCGGAGCCCGACTCATCTGAGTAAGCCCGATATTCACAGTCAGATTCCAGGAACATATTGCGTACAGCTCCCTATCAACGAGATGACTTAATAATTCGCCACATTAGTGCAGAATGCGTGACCATGCCACTCAAGGGTTCCGTATCTCGCCTGGACATCCCTGCCGACCTCGGCAAGCCGTAGACGGTCACAGACCTGATACTACCTGATCACCCCGACCCCGGGGTATCTAGTGACAAAACCGCATCCGCCCAAAACGCAGCAAAGCCACGAACCTATGCGGCCCATGGCTTCGCTGAATGATATCCCTGTGCGGAAGGCGGGACTTGAACCCGCACGACCCTTAGGTCACATGGCCCTCAACCATGCCTGTCTGCCAATTCCAGCACTTCCGCATCCTTTTGATCGACATCTAGGATTATAGCACAGATCCAGAGGATGGGGTCAACGTTCACGCCGGAAATGATTACCCACGTTTTCGAGACACCGAATTGCCGTCACCCGCCTCATCAGCCAACGATGAGACCTTGCAACCGTCACAAGGAGCATTTCCCAATCGTGTCGACATTGACCTCTGCCGATTCCGCCGATCAAGCCGGTGGCATATTGAGTCGATCGAGGGGCGGATGACGCGGACCACAGGGAACGCTCCCGCGTGAGCCGAGGACACGACCACCATCTACCGCCATCCCATCGAACCCTCAGCATTGTCGCCCGCCACGACTTACCAATGCAAAACTGGCACCGGAATCCCACGATTCTCGATAGCGATGCCAGTCACAATCACAAGCGGGTCTTCATGATGAGGTCCGCTATTCTTTCCATCATTCGCGGCTCATCTCCCGGCCCGGATTCACCGAGGCATTCGGAGAGATGGCTCACCAGCACCCGCTTAGTAGCCGATTCCAGGGCCGAATGGATTGCACTCAACTGGGAGACGATCTCCTCGCACTCTCGCCCTTCCTCGATCATCTTCTTCACGCCCCGGATTTGACCCTCGAGGCGCGAAAGTCGATTGATCAGTGATCTCTTCTCACTCACTGCAACCACTCCGCTCAGGCACTGGGCCGAGGTTCCGCTCGATCTTCTCCCCCGCCACTTCCCCTACCGCGTCCAGCTCGATGATATCCATCGGGCAGTGCTGGGAACATAATCCGCATCGAATGCATCTCTCATCGTCGAAACGACCCCTTTCGTCCCAACCAGTGTACGGGGAGAGTTGCATGGGGCATACCATGGCGCAAAGCCCACATTCCTTACACTCATCGGGACTGTCCGCGCGCAGGACTACGTCCGTCACATCATTCACCCCGAGACGACTACCTAGGCGGTGGGATATCTCCTGGAATGTACCCATGGGACATATGGAGCACCAGGCGCGCGCATTTACCGTCAACGCGAGCACTGAACCCACCACGGTTACGACGAGGTAGTTAAACACGAATACGTACCCCAGACGATCCCAAAACCCACTCGCCCCCCAGGACGCCAATACAGGACCGATCCTCGAGACCAATCCCACCATAAACAGCCCGAAAGCCCCGTAAACCAGGACGGGCGAACGCAGAGGGCCCGATATTTCTCCCTCCCGGCTTACCGGTAACAGCAACCCGTCGAAAAGACTACCGTGGGGACAGAAGTTCCCGCACCAATACTTTCCCCGGAGAAATCCCATCACCGCCAGTGTCGCCATTATCGGGATGAGCATCAGGCCCAATTTTGGTACCCACATTCCTCCAAAAGCCACTGTAAAAGCGAATATCCATCCGTATCTTTGCAACGGAGTAGTCGTTCTCTCCACCTTCAGGTAGCTCAATCCTACACCTCCGCACCGCGAATATACCCCGTAGGGTATCTCTCGAGATGATAGGACGAGCCCACCCGGTGAGTCAAGCCCGAATTGTACCTCGTGAGAGGACGTGAATCGTGGAGGGATTTACCGATCCCCGTGGGGTCAGTGGAAGCCGGCTGCTATCATACTACGCGCGTGCTCCAGGGCGGCCTCGCGGTCGATATCCCCGGCCAACATGCGGGCCACCTCTGCTATTCTTTCATCGCCTTCCAAGCGTCTGAGCAAGCTCACCGTCCTATCGCCACGAATCTCCTTGGTCAGATAGAAATGTACATCGGCAAGGGCGGCGATTTGCGGTAAATGCGTCACGCAAAGAACCTGGTATTTTGCGGCCAAGCTGGCCAGTTTCCTCGCGACTGCCGTTCCGGCTCGGCCTCCCACGCCGGCATCGATTTCGTCGAATATGAGCGTCGGTGGGGATTCCATACCAGCGGCGGCGGATTCCAGAGCCAGCGAGATGCGCGCCAATTCTCCACCGGAGGCTATGCGTCGGAGGGGCCGGGCAGGTTCCCCGGGATTGGGAGCTATCAGGAACTCGACTTCTTCGGCTCCATCGGAGCCCACCCGGGTGGGCTTTCCGTCCACCGGTATGCCCGCAGGGTCCTCCCGTCGGGTAAGGCGTACCTCGAAGCTGGTGTCGCCCATGTGAAGATCGGCCAGCTCGCCTTCCACCATCTGCTCCAGGCGCTGCGCGGCCTGCGATCGCAAATGCCCCAGCCTCGCGGCCACCACGCCCAAGGATTGCTCCACCTCTGACCGTCGTTCGCGCAACCTTTGCGCCTCGACTTCGGAAGACTCGATTTCGGCGATCTCACCGCGTACTCTCTCGGCATATTCCAACACTTCAGATACGCTCGCTCCGTATTTGCGCTTCAGGTCGGCCAGCGATTGAAGGCGTTCCTCGACGCGCCGTTGATCCCCTTCGTCGAAGGCGAGATCCTCCAGGTAGCGGCGCAGAGATCTCGCGGCCTCCTCCAATTCCAGCATGCCCGATTGCACACCTCGATGAATGTCCTCGATCGCGCTGTCCAGTGCCAACGCCCTCTCCAGCTCATCCACGATCTCCCCGAGTTCCTCGAGGAGCGGAGGACGCTCCGGATTTCCCTCGGCGAGCAGTCCCACGGCCTTCGCCCCGGTCGATCGCAACGTCTCCAAGTTGGCCATGCGCTTTCTCTGCTCGAGGAGCTCTTCCTCTTCGGCCACGTCGAGATCTGCGGCCTCGATCTCGCTTAACTGATACCGAAGCAGATCCAACCGACGCGCCCGCTCCCGCTCATCACCCAAAATCCCCGATTGCCTTTGCGCAATATCCCGCAGCTCCCCGACGAGGGAACGAAGTTCCGAACGGGTGGCGAGCAGATCTTCTCCCCCGGTGGTGTCGAGAATCTCGAGCTGTCGCGAAGGATCCAGCAAACCGCGCTGTTCGTGCTGTCCGTGCAGTTCCACCATGGCCGCGGAAAAATCGGTGATGGCCGAAACGCTGGCGAGTCGGCCGTTGATTTTGGCCCGATTGGCACGCTCCCTTCGGATCTCGCGCTCCACCAGGATGGTGTTGTCGGGGGCCTCTATCCCGAGCTCCTCCATGAGCGCCGTTATGCGTGCGTCATTCGGCAACTCGAACAGCGCCCACACCGCAGCTAACCCGGCACCGGTTCGGATGAGATCCGTCGACGCCCGAGCGCCGAGGGCCACCTGAATCGCGTCGACGAACAGCGATTTGCCCGCGCCGGTCTCGCCGGTTATAACGTTGAGACCCGGGCCCGGTTCCACCTCGATCCCCTCTATTAGGGCAAAATTCTTGACCTGGAGATGAGCGAGCATCGAAACCTCCTCACCAGTCGGCTGTGCCTTCCATGTTGGAGAACTTGCGCTGCAGTACCTCGTAGAAGTTCCATCCCCGGTGCCTCAGGAGCGTGATGGTCCTGTCGCTCAGACGCGCATCCACGGTATCGCCCTCCACCAGGCTCCTGCCGCGACGACCGTCCACGGTGAGGAGAGGGTGCCCATCCTGGTGACGATAGTCCCCGCGAATCTTAACCACCTGGTTTTCGCTCAGGACTACGGGACGGGCGTAGAAAGAATGGGGGCAAACCGGAGTAACCACCAGGACCTTCAACCTCGGATGAACGATGGGACCCCCGGCCGATAAGGAATAAGCGGTAGAACCGGTAGCCGTGCTTAAGATGATACCGTCGGCGCGGTACTTGCCCATGAGTGCCCCGTCGACCCAGGCCCTGATATCCACCATGCGGGAGAAACTGCCCTTGCCGATGACCACGTCGTTTAGGGCCAAAAACTCCTCGACGCAGTCCTCGTTGCGAAAGATAGTAGCCTTCATTAGGTGGCGGTGATCCCGTTCATATCTCCCCTCCAGGGAATTGGGAAGATCCTCATATAGTTCGCTCAATTCAATTTCGGTGAGAAAACCCAATCTTCCGAGATTGACGCCTAAAAGGGGGAGACCCAAGTGGTGAGTACGCCGGGCAGTGTGAAGCAAGGTGCCGTCACCCCCGAGGACGATTATGAAATCCATCCCCATCCTGGGCCAACGGGCCAAACCGGTCGTCTCTTCGTCGAAATCACGCGCCAGTTCCGGATCGAGGGTGATGCGCACGCCCCGTTCGCGTAACCATCGAATCAGGGGGCGAGCCACACATAGACCCTCGTCCCTGGATCTATTCGTTATCAAGCCCAGATGCACTTTCTCGCCCCCTTCATGAAGCTGTACTCAAAGCTCCTGAAGCAACCTCACCAGGAGCGCAGTACGTTCTACCATACCCCCAATGGAGGCCCATTCGTCGACGGCATGGCCGCCCGCGCCCACTGCACCCAGCCCGTCCAGGGTGGGCACGCCGAGGGCGGCGGTAAAGTTACCATCGCTTCCTCCACCGGTTCCCGCTTCATCAATGTCCAGGCCGAGTTCTTCGCCCAGGGCCCTGGCCTTCTCGACGGCGGCTACTATCTCTTTCGTCCGCTCCATCGGAGGCCGGTTCAACCCACCGGTTACCTCCAAAGTGGCACCTTCGAGCTGCGCCTTCAACCCTTCGATCTTGGGCACAACCACTGCTGCTTCGTCCATGCTGCTTACGCGCAAGTCCACCATGGCCGTACATCTCTACGCCACGACGTTGGACCTGCTTCCACCCTCGACGACTCCGACGTTAACCGTCGTACCCGTTTCGTAATCCGTAAGCGAATGCAGCGCCAGTATTTGGCGGGCCATCTCTTCGATCGCGCTGATTCCGGACGCGTGATCGGCACCGGAATGTGCGGCACGCCCGCGGGCAGTGATCTCGAAACGGCCGACTCCCTTGCGGAAGGTCTTGAGGGCGCCCGGGGGCACCGAGGGCTCCAGGACCAATACGTACGAAGAACGGCTGGCCAAATCCTCGATAATCGGGCGGGACGTAATGCTGCCGGTCTCCTCGTCGGTGTTGAAGAAGATGCTTACCGGACGCTCCGGCATCGCACCGCTTTCCAACATCATCTGCACCGCGAATATCGATTGGACGGCCCCGGTTTTCATGTCGAAGACCGCGGGTCCCCGT
>CAYLPL010000127.1:0-5413 GCA_964385545.1 uncultured Clostridia bacterium
GCGCTGGATGGACTCGGAGATTACGAGATTTCCTCGATGGATATGGTGTCTCCGGTAATCGGGCGCGAACTCACCAGGAGCGGGCTCACGGCTCTGGCCGTCGCCCTGGTGGGCATGGTCATATACATAACCGTGAGATTCCAGTTCCGTTTCGCGGCCACCGCGGTGATCACGCTTTTGCACGACAGCCTGATAACCCTGGGCCTCTTCTCACTGCTTAGGGTAGAGGTGGACCAGGCATTCATCGCCGCCATCCTCACCATAGTGGGTTACTCGGTAAACGACACCATCGTGATCTTCGACAGGATTCGGGAAAACCTCAAGTATCGAACTCGTGGCGAAATGCTGTCCACGCTGGTCGACAAGAGCATCCACCAAAGCTTGTCTAGAAGTCTCATCACGTCCATAACCACCTTCGCGGCGATCGCCGGCATCTATCTCTTCGGTGGGGCGTCCATCAAGAATTTCACCTTTGCCCTGATGCTCGGTATCGTAGTGGGTACGTATTCTTCAATATTCGTGGCCAGTCCCATCTGGCTGACGTGGTCGGAGAAAAGACCCTCGCGATCCACCTCCCGTACCTGATCGATGGACAGGAAAGGGAGCCCGAGAGGCGAATTCTAGAATAGATACCGTTTACCCCAGAATAGGGCCTGAAAGGGGGGTCGGTGGTGCATTCCACTTTAATGCCGATCATCGTACTTCTCATCGCGGCGATAATCGCTGTGTTCGCCGGTCAGAACGTCGAGGTGGTTACCGTGCGCTTCTTGGGCTGGAGCGTGGAGACCTCTTTGGTCGTCGTTATCGTATTCTCCGCGGCTGCTGGCGGCGTGCTGGTGGGAGTTCTCAGCCTTTGGCGCCAACTGCAGGTGGGATTTCGGCAGCGAGGCCTATCCGCTCGGCTGACCCGGTCCCAATCGGAAAACGATGAACTTCGGGCAGAAAACGAAGACCTGCGCAACCAGGTCGCCACCCTCGAAGGTGTGGTTCGGAAGATGTCCGTCATAGAGTCCGAATCAAAGGAAGACTCGGATGATAAAGATGAAGAATCGGAGGAAGAACCATCGTCTTTTGGAGTATAGGAGAACCAGATCCGGAGGCCGTATCGCGACTGGAAAGTGAACTGGCACTTCACCGTCCCGCCTCCCTGGTCTTGGTTAATCGGGGGTACGATACGCCGAGTGCCGCCCGGCGATACCTCGAGGCGTCGCTTGCGGATTTGTCCGACCCCGCATCCCTTCCCGACGCCCGCGAAGCGGTAAATAGGATCCGACGTGCCGTCGGGGGCGAACACATCAGGGTATTCGGCGACTACGATTGCGACGGCATAACATCCACCGCACTTCTCGTGGGCGTGCTGCGCGAGATGGGTGCCCGGGTGGACTACCACATCCCGTCCCGCCTCAGGGAAGGGTACGGGCTGTCCCCCGGGGCCATAGAGCAGGCGGCCTCTGACGGGGTCGATCTCATTATAACGGTCGATTGTGGAATATCCGCCTTCGAGGAAGCCGAGCTGATTCGCTCCCTGGGGATGGATCTGGTGATAACGGATCACCACGAGCCCCACGAAATCCTTCCCGCCGCCACCGCCGTAGTGGATCCGAAACGTTCTGACTCGAAATATCCCTTCCAGGATCTCGCCGGAGTGGGCGTGGCTTATTGCCTCGCGCGCCTTCTCACCCAGAGCGAACTCACCGAGGAACTGGACCTCGTGGCCCTCGGTACCGTGGCCGACGCGGCGCCCTTGATCGGGGATAACCGACTGTTGGTGCGCGCCGGTCTCCAGGTGATCCGGGAAACCCCGCGCCAGGCCTTTCTTTCCATGGCGGAGCAGGCCGAGATCGATCTCGGGGAAAGTGAGGCCCAGACCCTGGCCATGGTACTGGGGCCGCGCATAAACGCCCCGGGACGTCTGGGTAGCCCCTCGCATTTGGTCGATTTTTTCTTGACCACCGAGCCGGCCCGCGCCCAAAGGATCGCGGCGGCCTGCGAGCGGGCCAACGAGGAACGCAGGGATATTCAGGGGGAAGTGATCGCCGATGTGGAGCGCCTGGCCGCTGCGGATCCAAAGTTGGAATCGCGGGCCTTTTGGTTGCTTTGGTCCGAAGACTGGCATTCCGGCGTTCTCGGGCCCGCCGCCTCGCGTGTTGCGGAGCTTTACCGGCGGCCGGTGGCCCTTTTGGCCCCCGGTCCGGATGATCCGAACATGTTTCGCGGTTCCGCGAGGAGCGTTCCCGGTTTCGATCTCTTCGACGCCCTGTACTCCTGTTCCGATCTCTTGCACGATTACGGGGGGCACGTGGCCGCTGCGGGGCTGGGAACACCCCGGGACCGGCTGGAGCAGCTCGCCCGCCGGCTCCACGAGCTGGCGGCGCGGCGCCTCACGCCCGATAAAATCATCCCCCGTTTGCCGATAGTGGGAGAGTTGCCCCTGGGATCGGTGGACCTGGAAGCCACCCGGCAGCTGGCCTCGCTGGGACCCTTCGGCTTCGGCAATCCCAAACCCGTCTTCTTGTCCCGGGACGTCCCCATCGAGCGCGCCCGACCGGCGGGCGAGGGGGAGAAACACCTTATCCTGGATTTGGCCGGCCGCGGATTGCAGGCCATAGGATTCGGCCTGGGGTCCCTTTGGAAGAGTTTCGACGAGCGAGGACGAATGGATTTGGCCTTTTTCCTGGAGGTGGATCGCTGGCGCGGTCGCGAGCGAGTTCGGTTGCGGCTGGAGTCGCTTCGTCCCGCCGATCGCGGGAGCGAGGCCTCCCTCCTGGCGGCCCTGAGGGGTAGATATCGGGAAGTTGCCTCCCGCACTCCCGGTGTGGACGCTGTCGGGGAAGTCCTCGAATACCTCAGGGAAATCGCCTCCGGTCCCGGGACCTTCTTCGACCCACGGGGAGAGGAAGCGAAGAGATTGTGTGAGGAACTGGGAGTGGACGAGGCCAGCCTCGAAGAGGCGCTGGCGATCCTCGAGGATGCCGGTGCCGTGGCCCCGATGAGACGCGGCGAGTCCAGGCTTTGGCTAGTGTTACCGGGTGCCGAAGAGCCCCTGGAACTTGGCAATACCCTGAGGTATCGTCAAAAGCGGGAGCTGTTGGAGAAACTGCGCCGAGCTGGCGCCAACGTGGGGAAATTGACCGCCGCGGAAATCGCCTACCTGCTTTACGGTTTCCACCCCGCGGATGCGCCCGGGGATGATTGCGTTTCCGACGCGGTAGGGAAGGGAAAAATTCCCGATCAGGGGGTACGTTCATGAGTTTCGAGGATCTGAAGGCTCAACTTTCGGGTTACATGTCCGAGGAATCCGTGGAACGCGTGCGGGAGGCCTATGATTATGCCGCGCGCGCTCACCGCGGGCAGATCCGTGAATCCGGCGTCAAGTATATTGAGCACCCCCTTTGCGTCGCCCAAATACTGGCCGATCTCGATATGGATGCCGACACGCTGGCGGCGGCCCTACTACACGACGTGGTGGAGGACAGCGAGGCTTCCGTCACCGATATCCGGGAGGAATTCGGTGAGCACGTGGCCGATCTAGTCGATGGCGTAACCAAGTTGACCAAGCTCGAGGCCCGGACCCGGGTGGAGGAGCAGGCGGAGAATGTACGAAAGATGTTCGTTGCCATGGCCAAGGACATCCGGGTCATACTGATCAAGTTGGCGGATAGGTTGCACAATATGCGAACCCTGGAGTACCTCGGGGAGGAAAAGAGGCGCGACATCGCCCAGGAGACCGTGGATATCTTCGCTCCCATCGCATATCGGTTGGGTATGTCGCGCATCCAGTGGGAACTGGAGGACCTCGCGCTGAGTCACATCGATCCCGGGGCCTATCAGGAACTGGCCCTGAAGGTTCCGCAGGCTCGCCGCGAGCGCGAAGACTTCACCAACCAGCTCATCACCCAGATGCGGGAGGCCCTGGCCGAGGTCGGGATCGACGCCGAGATCCAGGGCAGGGCCAAACACCTCTACAGCATCTACGGGAAGATGGAGAAGCAGGGCAAGGAGATCGACGAGATCTACGACCTGGTGGCCATCCGGGTGATCGTGGATAACGTCAAGGATTGTTACGCCGTGTTGGGCACCGTACATAACCAGTGGAAGCCGATACCGGGGCGTTTCAAGGACTATATCGCCATGCCCAAAAGCAACATGTATCAAAGCCTTCACACCACCGTGGTAGGTCCAGAAGGTGAACCCTTCGAGATACAAATCAGGACCTGGTCCATGCATCGCGTGGCGGAGTACGGTATCGCCGCCCACTGGAGATACAAGGGCCGCGGTGGTGCCGACGAGGATTTCGAGAAGAAGCTGACCTGGCTGCGGGAGATCCTGGAGTGGCAAAATGAAGCACCGGATCCTCAGGAGTTCATGGAGTCTTTGAAGATCGACGTTTTCTCCGACGAGGTGTTCGTCTTCACGCCCAAGGGCGATGTGATTGACCTTCCCGCGGGTTCCACCCCCATCGACTTCGCCTACCGCATCCACACGGAGGTAGGTCATCGATGCGTGGGGGCCAAGATCAACGGCCGCATCGCACCCCTGGACCGGCAGCTGGAGACCGGGGACATAGTTGAAGTCCTCACCAGCAAGCAAAGCCGCGGGCCCAGCCCTGACTGGCTGAAGATCGTGAAGACTTCCAGCGCCCGTTCCCGGATACGGGGGTTTTTCAAGCGGGAGCGCCGCGAGGAGAACCTGGAGCGCGGGCGCGATCAGCTGCGGGCGGAGATACGCGAGGGCGGTCTCGACCCCGACGAGGTCATGCGCGAGGAATACATGGCGCGAATACGTCAGCGTTATAGTTTCCAAAGCGACGAGGAACTCCTGGTTGCCATCGGATACGGCGGACTGACCGCCGGGCAGGTGGCCGGCAGGTTGCGGGACATATACGATGAAGAACACGGAGGCAAGGAAATCTCGCTGGATACCAGCGCGATAAAGGAGCCGATACCACGGGCCTCGGGCGATCAGGGCATCCGCGTAAAGGGTATGGACAACATCCTGGTCCACCTCGCCCGTTGCTGCAATCCCGTCCCCGGAGACCCCATTTTGGGGTACGTGACCCGGGGCCGGGGCGTCACCATCCACCGCGCCGACTGCCCCAACATCACCCGGTACCTCGACGACGAAGAGCGAGTGATAGAGGTTTCCTGGGAGTCGGTGGATGCCAAGTATTATCCCATCCAGATTCGCATAACGGCCATCGATCGCCCCGGTTTGCTCTCCGACGTATCCCAGGCGGTGGCCAGCTTCAGCACCAATATCCTGGATGCCAAGGCCCGCAGTACGCGGGACGGAAAAGCCGTGGTTAACATGGTCCTGGAGATAAGTAACCTGGAACAGCTCGCCTACCTCAAGCAGCGCGTCGCGCGCGTCCGGGACGTGTTGAGCGTGGAGAGGGTGTCGCACTAGGGAAGGG
>CAYLPL010000128.1:0-5355 GCA_964385545.1 uncultured Clostridia bacterium
TCCGAGGTGAGTGATGTCGAAAGTGAGTGTGCGGAGAGGACCGGGACGTGATGCAGCAAGCCATCAATACGATCAAACAAACCTTCAAGAGTAAGGAAGCCCGAACCTTCGCGGTAATTGTCGCGGTATTCCTCGCCGCGTACTATGCACCGTTGAATGATCCCCGGGTATCACAGGCCATTATCGAATCGTTCCACATGTTGCAAGAATATGCCCGGGAACACGTGCTGTTTTGTCTCATACCGGCCTTTTTCATCGCGGGGGCGATAGCGAATTTCATATCCCAGGGTGCGGTGATAAAGTACTTCGGATCCGACGCTCCGCGTTGGCTGGCGTACTCGATTGCCTCGATTTCCGGCACCATTCTCGCCGTATGTTCTTGCACCGTCCTCCCCCTGTTTTCGGGAATCTACAAAAGGGGCGCTGGCATAGGACCGGCATGCGCCTTTCTCTACTCCGGGCCGGCGATTAACGTGTTGGCAATTATCCTTACGGCGCGCGTGCTCGGCTGGCAACTTGGACTCGCCAGGGCTTTAGGAGCGGTGGTATTCGCCGCAGTCATCGGTGTAGCCATGGCTACCCTGTTCGCCAGGGAAGAGAATAGAAGAACGACCTCTACCGCTCCAACGCCGGGCGGCAACGAGGTTGATCCTCGCTCTTCCGCACAGAACGCGATCTTCCTCGTGACGCTTGTCCTTATACTCGTATTCGCGGCGTGGACGAGGGCAGAATCCGGGCCGGGTCTTTGGAACGCGATCTTTTCGGTGAAGTGGTATCTAGTTGGCGCCCTCTTGGTGGTCTTGGCCTATATCCAGACACGCTGGTTTGACGGTGAAGAGAGGTCTTTGTGGGTCGCAACTACCTGGGACTTCGCCAAGCAAATCCTGCCACTGCTTTTCGCCGGCGTTATGGTAGCAGGCTTCTTGATGGGCAGACCGGGCGCCGAAGCCGGTATCATACCCGCCCACTACGTGGCCGCATGGGTCGGTGGGAATTCGCTCGTCGCGAATCTTGCGGCGTCGGTTATCGGAGCCTTCATGTACTTCGCCACTCTCACGGAAATACCGATACTCCAGGGGCTCGTGGGATTAGGTATGGGACCGGGGCCGTCTTTGGCATTGTTGTTGGCGGGACCGGCACTGAGTTTGCCGAATATGCTAGTGATACGCAGTGTGATTGGAACCCGTAAGACCATGGTGTTCGTCTTACTGGTAGTTGTGTTGGCCACGGTGAGTGGCATGCTTTACGGAGCAATAATGAGTTGATTTCCGTCAATATCGGACCGATGAGGCAAAAGGAAAGGCTGGGAGTGATAGGCTATGGAGATTATGATATTTGGACCCGGGTGCCCCAAATGTGAGGCGATGGAGCGCAATGCGAAAGAAGCCCTGGATAGTCTGGATGTGGAAGGAACCATAACCAAGATCACTGATCTCAACGAGATGGCCCAGTACGGAGTCATGTTGACTCCCGCATTGGCCATAGACGGAGAAGTAGTGGTGTCCGGTCGCGTGGCCGGTGCGAACCAGATTGGCAAGTGGATACAGGATCGGCTCTAGGAAACCCACGCGGTGGAGGATTCCCATCCTCCACCGGACTTCTTGACACTCCTTCGCGCGCTTAAGATACTTGGGTGGGTGGACGATGGCTCCACCGACATAGTGTTGCCACCATGAGAGGGGCGGGCGTGAATGGAGTGCTTTTCGCGGGACATTTCCTATCCCGAGGTATTGTCCAATCCCGACGACGATGCCCTCTTCGAGCTGTGTTCTCAGGAAGCTCAACGAACTGCATACGGTAGTGTGAACTTCGTTACTCGAGTGCGCAGTCGGAGTGCGGGACACACTTACATCGTCGATACAGTGGATCTCGGTCGAAGACAGCAACCAATTTCCGAGGATAAAGCGAGGGAGCTGGCCGCGGAAGTCAACGACTATCTCGGTCGGCGTCGACTAATACGGGTGGATCGTGATATGGGCAATGGGACCGGTGTGAAGGCGCACTGCCGCATGTTCGTGACCGAACCCTACGCACGTTTGGCATACATGTGGAAACGATCACTGTTTCCCGCCGAGCGGCCCGATGACGTTCCCGACTTCGTTAGCATCTATGTTCCCGACTGGCCCCAGCGCATAATATTCGCCCATCCGGAGACGGGGATGACCTATATACTGGGGACGGACTATTTCGGAGAGGCCAAGAAATCATTTCTCCGTATGGCGATGTATCGAGAGAAGATGAGGGATCGGCTGGGTTTTCACGCGGCGAGCAAGATAGTCCGAGTGGAGGATGCGGATGATCGACTCGTCGATCACGGCTTTCTCATCTTTGGATTGAGTGGTACCGGAAAGACCACTTTGACCACACACCTACATGATCTCATAGAGCCCGAGGCTGTCGTGGTGCGACAAGATGACGTCGTTATCATGGACGAACGGGCTTATTGTGCTGGGACCGAAAACGGGTTCTTCATCAAGACTGAGGGACTGGGCAAAGATGGCACCGACGATCCCATTCACATCGCTTCCAGGAGTCCGCGAGCCATCTTTGAGAATGTCGCAGTGGACGAAAATGGGGTACCCGACTTCGAGGATACATCACTAACCGGCAACGGCCGGGCAATAATACCGCGAGACGAGTTCTCCTGCACGGATGACGATATCGACCTGGAGCGGGCGGACAACCTGGTTTTTATAACCAGACGGGAAGACATCCTGCCCCCTGTGGCGCGCCTTTCCGCCGAACAGGCCGCCGCCTATTTTATGCTCGGGGAATCCGTCGAGACTTCCGCGGGGGATCCCAAAGCCGCGGGACAGTCTCGCCGGGAAGTGGGAACTAATCCCTTCATAATTGGGCCGGAGGCCCAAGAGGGCAACAGGCTTTTGCGTTTCTTGCGGCTAAACCCCCAATTGAACTGCTATTTGCTGAATACCGGTGGTATCGGTGGTGAGATGCCCATTACCGTGCACGATTCTGCCAGCATATTGGAACGCATTGCCCGCGGTACCATCAAGTGGGAAAAGGATGTCCACTGGGGATACGAGGTGCCGGTTAGTATTCCCGGGATGGATATGGAGAGGATGCGCCCGGAATCCTATTACGAACCCGACGACTACGAAATGCGAGTTGAGGCACTCAGGCGAGAAAGAAAGAATTGGTTGAGCGCATTCACGGGACTCAATACCGCCATTACCTCCGTGTTTGACTGACTTAGTTCGGTTCGAGTCGCGCAGGTGACGAGGTGCAATTTGAAGGAGGGTGTATTTTGTCGAGAGTTATCTTTATGAATGGGGATTTGGTCGCCGAGGAAGAAGCCACGGTTTCGGTTTTTGATCACGGGTTTCTTTACGGAGACGGCGTTTTTGAGGGTATAAGGGCCTACGACGGGAAGATATTTCGCTTGTCCGAGCATGTCGAACGCCTATACGAATCCGCCCACTGCATCATGATGGGTATTCCATACGAGCCGAAGGAATTGGAGCGGGCCATAATCGAGACCGTGAAGGCGAATGATCTCGTGGACGCCTACATCCGCGTTGTGGTTTCTAGAGGAAAAGGAGATCTGGGGCTCAGCCCCAAGCATTGCCATAATTGTCAGGTCGTGATCATTGCCGGTGAGATTGCAGTCTACCCCGCCGAGCTTTATCGGGATGGAATCGAGGCCGTTACGGTTGCAACGCGCCGCAACTCCGTCGGTGCGCTGGACCCGAGGATCAAGTCTTTGAACTACCTAAACAACATTCTCGGGCACCTCGAAGCGGCACGTGCCGGCGTCCGAGAGGCCCTGATGATGAACTCCGATGGATACGTGACGGAGGGAGCGGCAGATAACCTGTTCGTCTACCGCAAAGGTGTTCTTTCGACTCCTCCGGTTTACCTGGGTATTCTCGAGGGAATAACGCGCGAAGCCGTCATCAGACTTGCCCGAGAAGAAGACGTCCCGGTGGAAGAGCGGCCAATAACACGCCAGGATATCTATACCGCGGACGAGTGCTTCGTGACGGGTACTGCGGCGGAGATCATGCCTATAGTCGAAGTGGACGCGAGATCCGTTGGGGAAGGAAAACCGGGTCCTCTCACCAGGCGGATTACGGAGCTATACAGAAAACTGGTAATCGAAGAGGGTACACCGCTTCGGTGACGATGATGCAAAAGGGCCATTACCAAGGGGTTTCGGGTTCATAGGTCATTTGACTCCCGGAACCCCTATTCAATCGGCATTTGCGGGAATCCGGGCATGCACAGACTTTCATCGTACCGGTTACAAGAAAACAAGACCCGCGGCGTTATGTCCCCCTTGGAGACCCCTCAGAGGGTAAGTAGGCAGATGATCCGGTTTAACTCCCCCCGGCGCACCAAGTGATCGAGGACTCTTGGAGCATCTTTACGCGCAACCCGCGTCCTTACACCGCTCCCCTACCTAGCGGATGTACAATATTCCCCTCCGCTCGTAGCGTGAACGGGGGTTTGCAGCCCGTCCGCTGGGAGGCATCCTATCGTAGTTGGCCCGGGGACGGATATATCGCGCGACGCCTGGACCGATGGGGACTTGCCAGCAGCCAAGCTCGTGGATGCGCTGATCAATGCTGTCATCGGCGGGTCATACCCCTTGAGCATGTCACGGCGGCTCAACCTCGCTGACGAGGTCGGCGCACTCGCCCGGAGTTTGTTGGTTATCCACCGGTCTGAATCCGTCGACCAGTTGTGATCGTACGATATGTCGCCCAAAGATCACGGGGAGAGGGAAGCTTACCTTGAAGCCGCTGCGCCGGTGCCTCATTTCTGTTCTCTGCTACGACTTTCTCTTTGCCCCTCAGTAGCTGATAAATTGGATATAGTGAAGTTTCCAAGAGGTCCGAAGGGTTTGTGTTCCAGGGGAACCTGGGATGAGTCGGAGGAGAGCCTTGAAAGGAGTGACCCCAATGAAGACCATCGATTGGGGGAAGGGTCTATCGGTGAGCCAACTATGTTTCGGATCTTTACCCATGGGCCCCCTGCAAAAGGATTTGGACCCGAGCCGCGGCGCCGAGGTCATCTTGGCGGCTTTGGAAAGCGGCGTAAACTTCATCGATACGGCCCAGTCCTATAGGAATTATGAACACATACGCCTGGCTCTCGAACAGTGGCATGGCGATGTCCATATAGCGACGAAATCGCACGCGACCGGTCGGGAAGACATGAGGCGGGCGGTCGAGGAAGCCCGGGAGTCTTTGAGAGTTGACTCCCTCGACATATTTCACCTTCACGCGGCGCGCGTGGGGACGGACGTCTTCGAAGAACGCCGCGGCGCTTACGAATACCTGCAGGAATGCCGGGAGGAGGGTATCATCGGGCGCATCGGTATATCCACCCATT
>CAYLPL010000129.1:0-5328 GCA_964385545.1 uncultured Clostridia bacterium
ACCCGATCAGGTCCGGGCCCCGGTCGAAGCTGCCGACTTGACTCGAACGGAACAGGATCGCTATTTGGAGATGATGAGAAATGACACGGTCCGGGGAATTCTCGCCATCAGGAGTTCGGTGGCCATGGGCCGGGGAATATTCTCCGCACTATTGCCGATTTTTGCACAGACCATCATCGGACTGAGTTCGGCACAGATAGGTCTGGTGGTTGCGGTACGCCCATTACTGTCTTCGGTCCTGCAGCCCGGGTTCGGTCGCGTCGCCGATCGCCACAACCGCAAATGGCTGGCGGTGGGCGGATTTCTACTGGCACCCCTCGCCTTCTTCTTGGTCCCCTGGACATCCAATCTGACGCAGCTCCTTCTCCTCGCGTGTCTTTTGGGACTGAGTACCGGGATATCAGTGCCGGCCGCCACATCCATAGCCGTGGATCGGGGGCGGGAATATGGCATGGGTCGCATAATGGGTATGGAGGGCATGTGCCAAAGCTTCGCGACGGCCATCGGCTCGACCATGGGAGGGGCGTTTGTGGACCAATTCGGCTATTCCAACGCCTTTCGTGTGGCCGGCGTTATCGGGTTCTCCGGCGTCGGGCTCTCATTGCACTTCCTGCGGAATTACCGCGATACGCACCTAACCCCGCGCCCTGCGGCCGAAAGTGACGACTAAATGCCGCGGTGACGGATCCTACAGGTCTTTCAGCTGGGGATCCAGGATGTCCCTAAGCCCCACGCCCAGCAGATTGAAGCCGAGGACGGTATACACGAGCGCGAGCCCGGGGAACACGGAAATCCAGGGAGCCCGCTGGATGAAATCTACGCCCTCGTTGAGGATCACACCCCAATCCGGGGTGGGCGGCTGGGCTCCCAGTCCCAAGAAGCTCAGCGAGGTGGTGGACAGGATGGCCATCGGCAGCGCCAAGGTGACCAGCACGATTATCGGTGACATTATGTTGGGCAAGATGTGACGTGCCATGATTCCCGAATCGGTGCGTCCGATCGCCCGGGCGGCCTCGACGTAGGCCGCGGATTTGACTGATTGGGTCTTGGAGCGGACGACCCGGGCCATCTGCGCCCAGCTGACGAGGGCAATGGCAATTATCACGTTATCGAGACTCGGGCCGAGTGCCATGACTATGGCCATGGCGAAGACCAGCGGGGGCATAGACCAGGTAACATCGGCTAAAAACGAGATTATCCTATCGAGATTCCCCCCGTAATAACCGGCCAGTAACCCGAAACTTATTCCCAAAAGCGCCTGTATGGACACGACTATCAGGCCCACCCGTAGGGCGATGCGGGAACCGTAGATTATGCGGCTGAACAGGCAACGGCCGTAGTTGTCCGTCCCAAAGGGGTATTCCGCGCTCGGGGGTTGGAAGGAATCGGACATATTCATCTCCTCATATGCCCGGGGCGCGATGGTATCCGCGAAGATGGCGACCAGGATCACGCTCAGGAATATGACCAAACCGATCGTGAACATGGGATGGCGCAGGATTCTTCTTATGGTCTTTCGGCGCACATGGTTCATCGCCCGGGCCTCCTTTCGATTCGCCCGTCTAACTCACCTTTGGGATGCCTATCTGCGGTCATGAGCGTTCCTCCATTTGTTCTCGAACCCGGGGGTCCAAAAAGCCGGTCATTATGTCTCCTATGGTGTTGGAGGTGACCGTCAGGATGGAGATGATCAGGACTATGGCCTGGACCACCGGGAGATCCTGGCGCATGATGGAACGCCACAGGAGTCGGCCCATTCCCGGCCAGGCGAAGACGGTTTCCACCACCACAGATCCACCTATCAGCCAGGGCAAGGATAGGAAGAAGACCACGGTGACGGGTATCAGGGCATTGCGAAACACGTGACGGAGGATTACCCCGTAGTACGTAACACCCTTGGCGTGGGCAGTCCGGACGTAGTCCTCTCGCATGACCTCCAGTATCTCGGAGCGGGTGAGCCGCATGGTGGATGCAATGGGCGGAAGCGCCAAAGCCAGCATGGGTAACACGATGGATCGCGGACCATCGTAGCCCGAAATAGGTAGTACCCTCCAAGTTACCGAGAACAGGATTATGAGCAAAATGCCCAACCAAAACTGAGGTATGGAACGGAGTACTACCGCAACGGTCACCAGGAGATTATCCACCCAGCTTCCTCGGCGTATCGCGACGAAGAGCCCGACCGTCACCCCGACGATGTACTGAAACAGTAGGGCGCCGATCGCCAACATGAGAGTATAGGGTAATCTGGTGCCTATGAGAAAGGCCACGGATTGATGGGTGAGGATCGAAGTACCCATATCCCCGCCAAGCAGGTTCGTTATCCAGTAGAAGTACTGGACATAGAGGGGACGATCGAGGCCCCACCGGGCCCGAAGCTGTTCTATTACCTCGTCGGATACGCGGGGGTCGGTGATCATCCGTATCGGATCCCCCGGGATGGAGTGGAGGATTAGAAACAGAACCACGGTCACCGTGATGACCGAGATCAATCCGAGACCTAGTTTTCTGAGGGCGTAATTGAACATCCTGTCGCGATCCTCCATTCACGTGCATTTGCCGGAGCGAGATGGTCGTCCCCCGGGCGATCGATGTTACCGATCGCCCGGGGGACGGCAACATGGATTGGACTATTCGGATTTCTTCATGTCGTGGTAGTAAAGATCACCGGATACGCCGATGTGCAGACCGGTCACGTCATCGCGGGTGGCCACGAACAGGCGATCGCTCCAAAGTGGGACGATGGGAATATCTTCCCAAACGCGCTCAGCGATCGCCGTCCAGGCGTCCATTCGCTCCTCATCATCGGCGATGAACAGGACCTCGTCGAGCATCTCGTCGAGATCGGGGGCCGACCAAGGGGCGAGGCTGGCGGAGCTGTGCAGACCGTAATACCAAACCCCACCGGGATCCAGCCACGACCAGTTCCTGATTATCATATCGAAATCGGATTCGCGTATGAGCTCGCGGGTATAGGCCGTTTCATACTCGCGCAGTTTTACGTCCATACCGAGCCGGTTCAGCTGGTTTTGGATTATGGGAGCGGCGCGCGAGTCGAGGGCGTTGTCGCCGGAGAAGACCAGGGTGAACTCCAGTGCGTCTCCATCCTTCGTCAGGATACCGTCGGATCCTTCTTCCCAGCCGGCGTCTGCCAGGATTTCCTCCGCCATCTCGGCATCGTGGGCCCATTGGGTGGCGAAGCGCTCTTCGGCCTCGGGATCGTGGTTTAACATGGCGGGCGCTATGAGACCGTAAACGGGTTCGATAATGCCACCGACACCGTCGGCAATTTCATCGCGATTCAGTGTCAGCGCGACCGCCTCCCGAACCGCCTTATCGGTGAACGGAGAACGCTCCACGTTCATCTGGATGTGGCGGGTGTTCGAATTCAAATACTCGTGTACGTTCACTTCTGGATCGTCCTGCAGTTCCTGCAACGATTCACCGGGAACTTCGGCAATCATATCCACGTTGCCCGAGCGTATCTCCTGTACCCGGGTGAAAGGTTCGGGAATGAAGCGCACCATTACTTCGCTGAAGTGGAACGGGCCATTATTGTCCACGAAGGGCAGAAAGTCCTTGTACTCGTCGTTACGCTTCAAAAGGATGTGAGAACCGTCGACCCACTCCTCAACATAATAGGGACCGCTACCGATTGCCTTGCGGTGGAACATTTCTTCGCCCAGCTCTTCCGCCTCTTCGACATCGACAGGGGCGCCGTACGCGCTACCCAATACGGGTAGCATACCGGGCATCGGCTCGGACATCTTGAAAATCAGCGTGTCGTCCTCTACGACCATTTCCTCGAGGGATTCGTAGTCGGCCAGATAGGGCCCGGTGACATTGTAGCGCTCGATACTCTCCTTGGCCGCCTCCGCCGTAACGGGTTTACCGTTGTGGAACTCGACGGAGGGATCATAGGTGAAGCGCCACTCCAGACCATCGTCGGATACCTCGACCTCACTGGCACCCCAGGGTAGGATCTGGTCATTCTCCAGGCCCAGGCTTATCGGTGGTGTGAAAATCAGGTGGTGAACCCCGGTCGACGTCGTGCTGATCTGCTGTGGGTCGGTTCCCTGGATCTCCGATTGAATGGCTATGGTAAGTCGCGGTAATTCCTCGGGTTCGGTGGTCTCTTCTTCGGGTTCTTCGGATTCTTCGGGCCCTTCGGATTCTTCTGGTTCGGGCTCCGGTTCCGCATCTTGGGGACCACAAGCCGCGACACACAGTGCTACGAGGATCACCAGCAACATCAACACCAAGGCCCATTTCTTCTTAGATGACATTGGATTCGTACCCCCTCGAAGTCTTTCCCAGTTTAGCGTCGAGCTGGAACTCGCCACATCCTTGCATACTTTATCATATTGGTGTATATAAGGCGAAGGCGAGTTTGCCCCTCCCTATTCGCATTGCGGTAGATTATAGAATACGCCGTTAGTTAAAGCAACCATCATTTTTTTGGGGGGCTGGCAATCCGGCACAAACCCCCAAAAGAGTCTTCTAAAGATAAGGCATAGCATCAATATATATACATAATGTATGCCCCCGTACGGGGAAAACAGGTTCCGCGGGTTCCGGAGCAGGGAATCTCGAGGTAATCATTCAAGCCCCGGGTACGATATAATCTTGAGGATAAGTATCTCATCTGTCGCGGGCGCGATTTCGATCTCAACCCGGAGGTGCCAATGATTCTCGCGAAGTTGGATGAGGATGTAGTAGGCAGAACGCTCGGCCACAACATATACGACGATTCGGGCCGCATTCTGCTCAGGTCTGGGGTCACGCTTACGCCTCGCTACGCTCGGAGATTGAAGGATAAGGGATACCTGAGCGTATACGTCCGGGATGAGCTGGCCCCGGATATCCCCCTGGAGGAAAGTATCGGAAGCGAGACGCGAGCCCGCGCCCTGCTAACGGTGAGGCAATTCGGAAACCGCATAGTTTCCGGTCGGCCGGTCGATGTGAGACAGGTCGACGAAGTGGTGGAAAGGGTGGTCGATGACGTAAATTCGCGACCGGACGGTGTGATCACCCTAAGTTCCATCAAGACCATCGACAATTATACTTACGAACACAGCGTCAACGTTTGTATTCTCTCGGTTTTTTTGGGATCGATCGTTTTGGATGGTGATGCCGACCTATTGGATCTGGGGCGTGGTGCGCTCCTTCACGACATCGGCAAACTGAGCATCCCCCTCGAGATACTGCTGAAGCCATCCTCGCTTACGGAAGAGGAATACCGAGAGGTAAAACGTCACGCCGAAGTGGGCTACGGCGTTCTCGGGGACATACTTCCCGGAGAGTCCTCGGGCCCCTTGATCGCCAAAG
>CAYLPL010000130.1:0-5317 GCA_964385545.1 uncultured Clostridia bacterium
CTTGCCAACCTCATCCTCCGCTACCTGTTGACCCACCGCGTACCGGCCGTCACGGTCCACGACCCCGCGGACTGCTGGGAATATTGGGAGGGAGCGGACGTCCTACCCGCTGTCGTCGAGGATATCGACGCCTGTTTCGGCTGTGCTCTGTGCCTGGGCGCTCGCAGTTCTCGCTGAGTTCATCTTCCTTTGGTATAATTCTCGGAGGATCAACCGAGGGGGAGAGTTGATGACGCCGGAGGCCGTGACAGTCCAGCTGCGACAGCATCGCGATCGACTCGCCAGATTTCTACGATCCCCGGCCGTCGACTTCCCCGTCGATTGCGCCCTCTATTTGGTGGTTCTGTTCCCGGTAGTGGACTATTTATTGCGCTGCATACCCCAGGTTCGCATCGGGGCACCCCTTTGGGATCAGGCCCTGCTTGTCTTCCTGATAGTGGCGACCCTGGCGCGTCGCGAGGCGGGTAGCCCGAGATTCCTCCCGGCACTCATTCCCCTCCTCGCATTCAGTGCCGCGGTGGGTGTCATTGACCTAAACTATCCCGGCGCTGCAGCAGAGGGCCTTCGGGCAACCCTGCAGTTCATCCCTCTATTCTTCGCGGCGCGACATCTGGTGGATTCCGAGGTTACCCGCGTGCGGCTCCTTAAGACCGTGGGGATTGTCGCCATTATCGTGGCATTTCTGGGCCTCATCCAACCCCTCATCGGGGTGGAAACGCCGGCGGGTTGGGTCGACATGTCCGAGACCATCGGGATCCGGATCTTCTCGATAGTTCAAAGTCCCAACGTCTTGGGGGGCCACATGGCGCTGGCCACGACCATCATGCTCGGGCTGGCATGGTACGAAAGGGCTCTGCGTGCGAAGTTGGGGTGGTCCCTTGGCGCGGCCGTGACCACCATCACCTTGCTTTTAACCTTTTCCCGCGGGGCCTGGCTCGCCCTCGCGGGGGCGGTGCTGTTAATCACGCTAATCCTGGACCGCCGGGTCTTCGTGGTCTTGCTCATAATCACCATCCTGGCGGCCGTCGGCGTTCCCCAGGTGCGCGTGCGCCTCTTTTCCGTCTTGAGCCCCGAGTATATCCAAAAGAGTGCGCTGGACGGGCGCCTGGGTCGCTGGCTGCGCGCCTACGATCAGCTTAGGGCGCGCCCCCTGTTCGGCATGGGGCCCGGGCGTTACGGGGGTGCCGTGGCCGCGCGGCGTTTCGGCATCTCTTACGTAGACAACTACTACGTGAAGACGGCCGTGGAAACCGGCTTATTGGGATTGCTCGCCTTCCTGTATTGGGTATGGGCCCCAGTTAGATCCGCGTACCTGCGTTGGCGTCGCCTGCGCGGGCACCGGCTTTGGCGGTTGTATGCTGGCGCCCTTTGTGCCGTGGTGGCGGTATTGCTTCACAACGGGGTAGAAAACATTTTCGAGGTCCCCTACATGAATGCCTATTTCTGGTTCATGCTGGGCCTTTTGCTACCGGCTCACGGTGAAGGGAGCGGGGACACGCTTTGAGTGAGGGGTTACGCAGAATCGGGAAGAACGCGGGATACTTCATCGTGGCCCTTTTCTCCGCCGCCACCTACGCTATAGTCGTGGTTCCGGGGACGCTGGAGTACTCGCATCTCGCATTCTTCGTCATCCTGGGCTTCGGACTGTTCTCGGCTTTGCTTTTGACCGAAGAAACCTGGCTTTCATACGGCGTTTGCGTCGTGGGCGCTGCGGCGATGAGGGCGGGATTAGACTCGCTGGTTTCCCTTTCAGGCTCCGATTTCGCCATACGTGCCTTCGTCGTTGTGTTCGTCATATCCGTAGTTATGCTCCTGTATGGGCGCATCCGGGTAGAGGCTGTTCTGGCCGTCGCCCTGGCCGTCCTCCTACTATCGATCGCGGCCCCGGGGGATCAGCTACGGGTGCACAATGCCTTTTGGGTGATCGATGCCGGTCCCGCTCTTTACGATTCGCAAGTATTCGAGTACTTTCCCACGAGGCAGGTGCAGACCCCGGAGGGACCGGGGATACTTACCCTGGGAGATGCCGAGGGACGCGATGCGAATGACGGATCACTCCCCGAAAGGGTGCTGACGGACCAAGAATTGACGGCGCGGGTTTTTGTACCGCAGGATCGGGAGTTGCGCGAGAAGCATGACGCCCCATCACCGCTGGATTTGGGTGATTATTACCCGGCCTTTCCCTACTACCACCTGCGTTCCCGGGGGGTAGAAGCGGCGCTTTCGACGGTGGATCTGGTCGAGGGGGCTATGACGTTCGGTAACGCTCCGCGCCTGGGTTTGAAACTCGCCCTCGATGCCATCGCGGAACGCCTCGACGCCCGGGAAGGTGTAGAGGACGTCGCGATCGTGGAGGACGTGGGGAAGGTAGTCCTCGCCAGCGGTCGACTTACGGTGGAAAGCGGTAACGGAGAATCCTTCGACGTGGCGACCCCGGCCACGCATATCGTTGGCCGGGTGCATACCCCCGAGGGATTCGGGATCGCCCTGCTCGGCGAAGAACTCCAGATCTTGGCGGTAAGAGAGGACGGACTCGAATTATCCCACACCCTGGATGACGGCATGGTCAAGGATGTGGCCATGGCCGAGTTCTTCCCCGCCGACGTCACCGGGGACGGGCGAGACGAACTGCTGATGTCCTCCATCCATTCGCCCTCCCGCATCCTGCGTCCAACCGCCGGAGGAGGCTGGGAGACCCTGTGGGTGGCGAAGGAGGATGACCTGACCTTTCGATTCGAGACGGTAGTGGATTGGGGGAACGGTCCCGAAATCGTCGCGCAAAGCCGCAGCCGGGCCCGGGCCCATCCGTTGCGTTATCTTTCCGGTTACCGCCTGGCCGGGGACACGCTGGTTCCCACCTGGAGGACCATGACGACGCTTGTCGACGTACACGCGCTCGATGTGACCGGTGACGGACTGGAGGAACTGGTCGGGACCCGTTTCGGTGCCCACCGTTTTTGGGTTTTGGCCCGCCACGGGATACCCCTCGTCTCCGTACTTTGGCTCTCGTTGGTCCTGGTTCCCGCGGCTTTGATAATCCATCGCGTCCGTCGCGGGATCGCTCCCCTCGGACCCCGCCCGCTTTGGGCGATGGTGGCGGTGCTTATCGTCGCTACATCCCTTGGGATGGCGATTCATGAACACGGGGGAGAGTATCCGTCGGCGACACCCCCGTCATCCCGCGGGGATCGCGACGCTTCGGAGGCTGTGGAGGAATCCCCGGATGTCCCGCCGCTAGAGAACATCTTGGACGAGATCCTGGAGAATACCCGGCGGGAGGATCGTTTTTGGTACACGGGCTGGATCGCCACGTATCACGGCAAACGTCAGGTCAATGCCATGTTCGACGGGACCTTCCATTTGCCCGAAGGTTACGTCTCCAACGCGCGGGTCGCCGCAAATCCCCTGCGGCTGTTCCGCTGGGAGGACACCCTGTATTCCGAAGAGGATGGTATATGGCGTGAAGAGGGTTCGGCCAAGTGGGATCTGCGGCCCCTGCACGATCTAAAATGGCTCACCCGCCTGGCTCCCGAGATGCAGAGGGTCGGAATTGGCTCAGTACTCGGCATACCCGCCTGGGTTTACCGGGGAGAATTCGATATGGATCGCTGGCTCGAGGCCAGCGGACTGTCGGGGGAGATCTCCGAGGAGGTTCGTCAGATGGCCTCGCGCGGAAGCGTCGTGGTCGAGGCCAGGGTGGAACCGAAGGCCGGGAGGTTAGTCGAATACTCCGTGGATTTTGAAGCCCCCTTGCCCGGCGTGGGTTGGTTCCGCCAGGAGGTATTCTTCCGCTTTTACCACTTTGGGGATCCCTCGATAGAGCCCATAGATGCGGATGAGATCCGCGAGCACGTGCGAAAGAGCGAGGACAGGATAAAGCGCTCGAGATGATTTCAGTCGGCAGCTTCCCCGGCCAGGTGGTCGAGGATCCAGCTCATTTGCGCCGCTTGGTGGTCTCGTCGATAGGGCGCCAGATCCACGCCGTAACCCTCGACCAATTCTCCTCGGGAAGCGACGAAGGTTCGTAGCATCTCGCGCGCGTCGTCCACATCCCCGGGATCGCAGATGAGGGCTCGTCCGGTCGCCTCGAGGATGTCCCGCGCCTCACCCCGGGCCAGGCACCCCACAACCGTTTTGCCCAGGGCGAGATACTCGTAGATCTTACCGGGGATGTAGGACCCGGCCTCTTCGTCGTCATCGCCTATCAAAAGAAGACCGTCGGCGCGCGCCATCAATTCGAGGACCGTTCGATGGTCCAGATCCCCTACGGGGAATACCATGTCCCCAAGCTTCAGATCCCTCACTAGATCGCGGTTCTCCGAGTGCCCCGGGTAGTCGAAGGTGCCGGCGAATATCAGCCGAACATCCTGGGGACCCAGCTCGCCTTCGTCGAGGAGTGCTCGCAGTGCTTCGAAGAAGATCCGCGGGCTGCGACGGGGGTAAAGGGTTCCCGCGTAAACCAGGGTGGGGGGACCATCGGAGGCCGGAGGTGCGGGTAGATCGCGGTAATCCGCCGGATCGAAGCCGTTATATATCAACCCCACGGGATGTCTGGGGTGGCGGGCGGAGTAATCCTCGCAGAAGGATTTCGTCACGCAGGTTATCGCGCTGGCATCGCCCAGCACGCGTTCCTCCATGCGTTCCTCGCGTCTTCGGCGGCGGAGCGGCAGGTCTCGCCAGTGGATGTTGCCCACCCAGGGATCCCGGAAGTCCGCCACCCAGGGTAGCCCGGTGACGCGCGCTATACGCCGCGCGACCAGGTGGTTGCTCACGGGACCCGAGGTGGAAAGGACCGCGGCGGCGGCGTGTTGCCGCGCCAATCGAATGCCCTCGGCGGCGGCGGGACGGACCCAAAACACCTGTTCATCGGGGCACAGCAGATGGTCCCTCAGCCCGCGCATGTAGTTGCGCAGTCGACGCTTTATGCGAGAGGATGGGGAGGGCTTCGCGGATTGGTCGGTCGGCGCGGTTGCGCTGCGCACACCGGTAAAAAGTGAGCGCAGGGCGCGGGGTTCGGGAACCCGCGACACCTTCACTTCTTCCGGGATCTCCTCGAGCAACTTGGTATCCCGGGGGAATCCCGGGGGTATCTCGGATGCAGCCAACACGATCGGGTTCCACCCGAACTCGGGTAGGTATCGGGCCATCTTCGCCACGCGTTGCACCCCGCCTCCGCCGATGGGCGGAAAGAGGTACGATACCACGAGTACTGATCGTTTAGGTGAAGACTTCCCGGATCGGGGTGGAACGAATATCCCCGGTTTCAATTCCCGATTTCGGTCATCGATCACGTTTGCCTTCCCTCCAACTCGACCCT
>CAYLPL010000131.1:0-5204 GCA_964385545.1 uncultured Clostridia bacterium
CCCAGCCCCCGCGAGGATACTGCCCTCCGACTCGGGATGTCCGGGGGTGCGCAGTAGCGTTTCGTCGGTATATTCAAATTCGTCGTCGGGGTCCAGGCCAAAGGCGAACTCGCCGACGAATAGGGGATCGGCGAACCTCAAGATCTCATCTGCTCGGTCTCTTTCGTTCAATTCTTACCTCCACAAGGCATTTTCCTTGATTGGGTGGGAACATTCAACCTGGTGCCCAGTCGGTGAATCGCACGCTGTATCCCGGGTTCCCGGGGCGGTTGTCCGCAGTGGGGAATGCGCCGAGGGTTTGCCCTGATTGCGCTCGATGATGTCGGCGATAAGCGCATTGGGCCGATGCGCGGATCTGATGTCCCGAGGCGGGCGCGGGCCAAGTCCCGCTATTTCAGCAAGGGGGCCCCGCACCGGGAGCAGTGTTCGAACCCCCGATCACTCACCGCACCGCAGACGATACAAAGCAGCACACCGGGCGATCCCTTATCACTTTTTTCGTAGTAAGGGAAGCCGCGGTGGTGACGTACGCGGTCTCCGGGAACGAAATAGGCGTAGATCGTCGGGTCGTTTTCCTCGGTCGTGGTGAAGACCTTGTCATCATCGTCGCGCCGTACCCTGATCTCGAAAATCCGCGACGACTTCGTGGTCTCGCTTTGCGGGTCAAAACGGGTGACGTTCCTTACGCCCCGGTCAATTACCGTGCCATCCCAGGTGCGATCTCGTTCCCGCAGGGCATTGGCGATGGCCCCGATCAGCATTACCGTGACTCCGGCGGACAAACCGAAAAGCAAGGCCCGCGACCAGGGGAGATCCGAGCTCGCGCGGGAATATAGGGAGACGAAAACGGTGGCCGACGCGGCCAACACCGAGGTCAAGACCAGATACCAACGCCGGGCCTCTCGTCGATAGTTCTCGAAGTAGGGGTCATCTATGCGATCGGAATAATCCACGGTCATTTCCCCTGGTGTATTGGAAATTGCCCTTCGCGAAAGCGTGCGGGGCGAGATTCTCTTTCCGGCATGGTGACCGTTCCTCCCTGGGAGATCCCGTCGAGTGTCCGGACGGGCATCCGTACTCCCTCCCCATTATATGGGTCGGCGTCGAGGGACGCCCGTCCGCGGTACAGCGTGCTTAGATAAGTACCGGTTCGTCCTCGTCCATGCCGGCGAGCAGGGTCAGGAGTTCTCCGGTGGAACGCACCTTGGTCAAAGCGTGGGGTGCCCGTCCCATGCTCTGGCTGTGCGCGATATAAGAGAAACTGGCGCACCCATCATTTATAAGCAGCGGACGCATACCCGCATCCTGGGCATCCAAAGCCGTCGCCCACACCCCGTACTCGGTGTGAAGGCCGGTGATGATCAGGTTCTCTATACCCCGGGCGGACACGTGCTCCACGAAATCATAAGACGTGAAGGCGGAAAAACCCGTCTTGGGGTACACCGGCTCTCCGAACCGCGGCGCGACCTCCTCGATCACCCGGGCCTCGGGATCCTCCGAGTCCAACACGATACCCATCCCCACCTGTAACGGCGAGATGTCCAACTCGTCCTCGTAGGCGAAGGTGGTGTAGGCCACCGGGATGGTCAACTCGTTAAAACGGTCCACCAGGGTGCGGACGTTGTCTTTCATCTGGTCTATTATGCGGTAGTATTCCTCGTACTCGAAGGATACCCCGCGCTCCTCGGCGATCCGGGCGTAACCACCCTCGCGATCGGCAAAGTAACGCTGCATGTCCTGGACCAAGAGCATCGTGTTCTCGCGACGCAGGGCCAAACGGGGAATCGGGCGGGTTGCCAGGGTCAAAAGCTCTCTGCTGCGGGCCATATCAATACCTCCTCAGGAATCTATACTCAACGGACCAAAGTCAGGGCCCGGGCGGGATTGTCTTCCATGATGTTCTTTATCTCCGCGTCGGTTATGCCGCCGTACTCCTTCAGTACGCCGAAGAAATGCTCGAAAAGATAGGTGTAACCCAATCCGCCGAGCTCCTTGTAAAGTTCCACCTTGCGGCAACGGTCCGTACCCAGGAGGATCTTGTCCAGGTGACCTCTCTTTTTCAACTCGCCGATCAACTGGGCCCGCGTCTCCTCCAAAAGCCAGTGCTTCTTGCCGATGACGTCGAACTGGATGAAACAGCCCTCGTCCGCCAGGGAACTTAGGACATTTACGTTGGGACGCTCGTCCACGTGGCCGACGATGAGACGGTGGGCGGGGGTGCCCTCCTCTTTGAACACCTGGAGGTGTTGAATGCCCATGGTGCCACCGGGAACCTCGTAGCGGCGCACTCCGGTGGTATGGGTGGTCATGGCGGCGCCGGTCTCCTGGATGGCCCGGGCGACGGCCCGAAGGCCCTTAAGCTCGGGGCCTTCTATGCGGGCACGATATATGCCCGATTTGTACAACCCGCACTTGACGCCGTTTTCGTCGCCCTCTTCCACCTCGGCCACGAGCTTATCTGTGATCTCCCGAAGGCTCAAGGTGTCTACCCAGCGAGGCACGCTCGATTCGGTATAAAAACCCCCTGTCGCCACGATCTTGATCCCGGATTCCTCGGACAATTCCGCGAGAGTCTTAAGGTCCTGGCGCCAGTGATTGGTGGTGACGTCGACCAGGGCGCGTCCACCCATTTCGTAGTAATCCTTGAGTTCCTCGAGCATGCGTTCCCTGTCGTCAAGGATCATGGTATCCAGGGGGCTCTTGGTTACGGTGGGACGGAGGAAATGCCGTTCTCCCATGCGTATGTCGCACCAAACGTGTTCGTGGGTCTGGCAAAAGCCCAGTTCTTCTGGGGCTATGTCACCCGTTACGGTTCTGATGATGCCCAAGCTATTCGCCTACCTTCCTGTTAAGCTCGTCTTGGGATGGTCGCGACGGCGAACACCCCAATTTGCAGTTTATACCCATTCGCACCATTTACGCACTCTTGGACGAGGCATCTATGGTTGCGGTATGGTCTTCCACAGTTGTACCAACTTAGTGAGCAACTCTATACGTTCTTTCCAGAAATCCCGGGCCGCTTCGACGTCGGAATCGTTGGGGTCGGCGAAGCCCCACACCCCGGAGCTGGAGAATTCGTGAGAATCGCCGGTGTAGGCCATCAGCAACTGAGTTCTCAATTCGGGGTTCGCCGCGTCCGGATCTCGGAGGGCTTCCACTTCCGCGGGGAAGCGAGCCGTCGGTTCGAAATCCCGCACCCGCTCCATTTCGACCAGTTCGGGAAAGAGCAGGCGAGCCAGGCCCGTTTCGCCGGCACCTGCGTGGACGTCCAATCTGCGCAACGTATCGACGGGATCGCGCAGCCCCGCGTCCGAGGGCATGAGGACTACCGAGCCGGAGTCCCTACCGGAAAGTCGCGCTGCGGTGGCCGCTATCTCGCGGTTACCGCCGTGGGCGTTGACGATTAGCACCTTGCGTATGCCGTGACGGGCAAGGCTTTCCACGGTGTTCTCGATGACGCAGGACAGGGTTTTGGGTTTGAAGGTTATGGTCCCCTTAAACCCCATGTGATGGGGAGAATAACCTGGGAGGCAAGCCTGTACCACGAAGGAATTGGTCCGTTCGGCAACCTGGCGCGCGGCGGCCAGGGCTGCGAGGCTGTCGGTCCCGAGTGGAAGATGGGGGCCGTGTTGTTCTATGGATCCCAGGGGTATTATGGCGACCGGGTTAGGTTCCGATTCCAGGTACTCTTCGAAGGCGGGACGGGTCATTTCGTGTAACATAACTGAGGAAGGAATAGGGATCGACCTCCTATGCGACTCACCTGGAGTCGACGGATTTGTTGGTGATGCTTTCCATTGGGGAACGCTCTTTCCCTCCCCCCCGGGCATACGGGAGGAAGTCGGATAGGCAGGAAACCGTTCCCTGCCGCTAGGATTGGGACGGTCTTAGTCGCTCGGGGATTGCGCCTCGTCGAGGAGGCGCTTTTGTCCCGTTAGCGAACGCACTTTGGTGGCATCCTGGGTGACCTCCAGGGTTCCGAGATACCCCCCATCCTTGCCGCGAATTGCATAGAAGACGCTGTATATGAACCTGCCACCCATCTCCAGCCAGAAGTCGGCGGAGTCGCGTTTCTTATCCTTGAAGTCTCGGAGGATTGTCTCGACCAGGTCCACGCTGCCCGGGGGATGGCAGTGCCTCACCTCTCGACCGATCACCGCACGTGTCCTGACAAAGATGCGCCCTTCGCCTTCGCTGAAATACTTCACCCGGTCGTCGGGTCCAACGAAGGTAAGCTCCACCGGTAGACCATTGAGTATTGCCATGAGTTCCTCGGGGTTTACGGAGCCGCTTGGGAAGATTATTTCATCGTCCCCCAACGAGGCTGTCTCCTCCACGGTGCCCAGAAGCTCGCGCGCCAGTTGCTCCGCCTCCTCGGGTGGATCAATAAACGCGTATCCCACTTCGCCGCTTCCCCGGAGTACGTCGGCCCAGTCCGCCTCGGAAAGCTTTTCCAACGACGTGGGGAAGAGTATGCTTTCTTCCTTTTGCACCATTCCCTCGGCCTCGTCCAATAGGGGGATCAGCTTCTGGTCGATGTACTCTGCCAATCCCTTTTCATCCTGGATTCCCTCCAGTCCGAGGCGGGAGGCCTTGAGGAGTTCTCGGACTTCGTCATCCTTTCCCCACATGACCGTGGTGGGACCGGTGAATCCGTGCTTTTCCAGGTAGGGGAACAGTACCTGTTCCTTGCGAGCGTAGTGTTTCTCTACCTGGGATAGCTCCCCCAGGGCATCGGCTATGCGCCCTTTGATTTCTTCGATGTCCAACTCGCCGACCTTTTCCGTCAACTCCCGCAAAGCCGAGGTGATCCTTTCGAGCTCGCGATTTTCCCTCTCGAATACGTTGAGGGGATGGGCGGAGCTTTGCTCGCTCAATCGCCCTTCGGCGTTGTTGAACTCCAGTGCTGATTCGAACATTAGGGCGTGCACGTTACAAAATCGCCGGATCTCATTAGCCGACATGCCTTCTTCGATGAGGGATTGTTCTATGTCGGCGATCTCCGCCGAAGATATTGTTCCCACCTCGCGTTCGATGCGATCGTGTGCCTCATCTACCGACAGTCCTGCGTGCAATTCCCTGATGATCTCCTTGATGAGGGCCTTCTTCTTGTCACGATTTTGGTCCAAGATCGTCACCTCGTCCCCTCGAGGACCCCAATACGCGCGACCGGTTTGGCGCTCGGCCTCGGGTTAAATCCCGGC
>CAYLPL010000132.1:0-5202 GCA_964385545.1 uncultured Clostridia bacterium
CAGGCCCAGGTCACCCTCTACGGTACGCCTGAACCTCGGATCAGCCAGGCCGCGAGGGATTAGATCCCCTTCAGTCGGGTAACCCCATGTTGCAGAATAAACGTCGGTAGTGGCCCCGCCGACATCCACCGCTACACAATCGCAGGTCTCTCCCAGTCGCTCCACTCCCTTCATAACCGCGTAAGGAGTAGTCATGACCTCGATATCCAAAAGGGCGGACAGTTCGGACAGTCCCTTCGCCCGGACTATGTGACGCATGAACACGTCCCTGATTATCTCGCGAGCCGGTTCCACGTCGAGACCTTCCAGGCTGGGCATTACGTTGCGAGCAAGATATGTCTCCAGACCAGCCGATTTCAGTACATCCGCCACCCGGGTGGCCACGGCGGCATTGCATCCTATAACCACCGGGGTCGTCTTGGGCAGATCGGCTACTGCCCGCGCATTATCCAGGACGTGGTCTTCGTTACCCCCGTCGATGCCCCCGGTGAATAGCACGATATCGGGGGAAAGGTCCGCGATTTTTCGGCAGGCCCCGCGATCCAACCGCCCCGAAAACACGCCGTATATGCGAGCACCCGCCCCCGTGGCCGCTTCCCGAGCGGCGCGCGCGGTCAGACCACGGGTCAATCCTATGCAAACCATGCGCAATCCACCTGCAGCGCTGCTAGTTGCATACTTTGCCCGATAGCCGCCCGTTGCCAGATCGGTCGGAAGACCGAGTTTCCCCAGATGGGACAAAGCCTCCCGCACCCCGACCATCACGTCGTCGCGAGCCGTCGTGCGCGCCTGACTGCGGGCGACGATATGTCCGGCATCCAAGTCGCACGCGAGTGCCTTGGTGAAAGTACTGCCTACATCCAAAAGAAGTGCCAATCGGGACAAGGGCGTAGCCCCCATTCTCGTGTTCACAAACCCAAGCTATCAGAACCACCCGAACGCAACAACGAGCACAGCCCCGAGAAACTCCACCGGACTCGCTCGCCAAAAACAACTGAACTATTAGAATTAGTTGGCGAAAAACTGCTCCAATGCGGCCAATACCGCATGCGCGACGGCGTCCTGCACGACGGGATCCATCAATCGCGCCTCTTCGCCCGGAGAACTCAGGAATAGACATTCGAGCAATGCCGCCGGCATCTCGGCCTTCTTCAGAACGACGAAACTGCCGTGGCGGACCCCGCGGTCATTGCTACCGAGCGCGTTGATCAACTGGTGATGCAGCGTCTCGGCCAACCTCTCGCTGGAATCGTGGTTGGGGTAATGGTAGGTCTCCGTTCCCTCGGCCGTGCCACAGGGAGCGGCGTTGGCGTGTATCGACAGGAAGACGTCGGCATCCGCGTCATTGGCGATTGCCGGGCGATCGTCAATCGGCACATCGCAATCACTATCGCGCGTGGTAACGACGATGCCGCCGGCCCCTTGAAGCACATCGGTGATCCTCTCCGAGATCATCAGGTTCACTTCCTTCTCAGGCACCCGGGAACCCTCCGCTCCCGGATCGGAGCCGCCGTGTCCGGGATCGAGGGCAATGACCCTACCCGCTATGCTCGAAGTACGAACCCCCACGATAACCTCGAAATGGTCATCCCTTTCCCGCGTGGACACCACCGGGACCCGGTACTCAGACAGATCCAGGACCATCCGCGTCCCCGAAAACAGGTCCCCTGCACTCTCCCGATGACGTCCAAAGCGCACGCACTGCAATAACTCGTCCGCGACTTCTTCGTCGCGTACGGCGTTCGTCCACTCGGTACCGAAAAGGTCCACCACCGCCCGCCCCGGATCCTTGAGGGTGAAGGTGCGAACCTCCACGGGTATCGTGGTCCGAAGCATCACCGCCGGGCCGGCATCGTCGGTGACAATATCCACCTTCTCGAGATAGGCCAGGGTTATCTTCAGACCCTGATCGGTAGCCTCGACCTTTCGGGTCAGTTCTTCGCGAAAATCCACCGACAGGTACACCGTTTGATCCGCGTCCTCGGCCTCCTCAAGGGAGACCCGGGCGATCGGACCCTCATCAAAGCTCTGCTCGGACGGGGCATCATCGGCCAGCCGGGTTCCGCTGAGTCGCAGCTCGAGGAAATCCGCACTGTCGCTTACCGTCGTCCACTCGAACGTGCCCGAAACGTCCACCCTCAAGCCACTGGGAGTAATTTCGAACCCCGAGATCTCGTCGGGACCCCGTCCCGATCCCCCCTCGCCTTCAGGTTCTTCTTCCTCCCCTGCCGAAGCTATTATGGCCGTCCTGCTCTCCGCATCCCAGTCCACCTCGCTACCGAAGGCCTCGGCTACGAACCTCAGGGGGACCAGGGCCCGGCCCGACTCGGGAACGATGAACGGTGCGACGTCCAGCTCAACCTCTTCACCATTGAGGAGGGCGAAGCTCTCTCCGATGGTCAAGATCACGACCTCGTCCGAATCTTTTCCCTCTCCCGAAACGCGAATTTGGCGCTCGTCGGCAAACCATTCGACCTCACGGCCCAAACTCTCCGATACTACGCGGATGGGCACGAGTATCCGGTCATTTTTTATGCGGGGGGTCTCATCGGATTCGACTTCCACTCCGTCGATCATGATGGAGAAATCCGGGGTAGCCGCGGCCGCAGGCGCGGCCACGCAACACATGTACAAACAGCCGATAGCGACTGTAAGCGCCAAAAATCGCATTGTCCGCCAAAACAATCCTGGGTTCAAGTCTCATTCCTCATCATCGGCACTTTAGTTTCGACCGCAATCAACACCGTCCCCAGGATTCAATTCCACCACCCGGGGTGTCTTCCTTTACTATCGTCGCATATGTAAGCGGGGCGTAACAGAGGGACGAGATTTCCCCTTCACCTCGCCCCTCAAGCATCGGATCGACATTCTATTCGACTGGCGTTATCCACTCACCGTATCCGGCCTCGCCGACACAGCGACCCGCTTCGGCCACGCGCCGACCGCGAACGTACACTTCATCCAAACGTCCCCGAATATTGCGACCATCGAAGATCTTCGCCGCGTCGGGGTCCGCCGTCTCGAAGGTGCTTACGTCGACAGTCCAATCGATTTCGGGATCGAAAAGTATGAAGTCCGCGTCGGCACCAGGACGCAAAGTTCCCTTGCGCGGGAACATCTTGAACAGCCGGGCGGGCATCTCGGAGGTAAGTTCCACGAGCCTCCCCATGTCCAACTTGCCGCGCGCAACTTCGGTGAGCAAAAGCGGCATGACCGTCTCCAAAGCGGAGAGGCCGCCGCCGGATTCGAACATGTTGGTGTGACCTTTTTCCCGGCGCTCCGGGAGGCCGGGTGCGTGGTCGGTGGCTATGATGTCGACCGTACCGTCCTCTACGAGTCCCCAAAGCCTCTCCACGGATTCCGGTGACCGAAGCGGCGGAACGACCTGGGCATAGGGCCCCACCCTGGCGGTATCCTCATCGCTTAACAGCAGGTAATGGGGACAGGTCTCGATGGAAACGTCGGTTCCCCACTCCCGCCACTGGGCGGCGAGTTCGATGGCATCCGGACTACTCATGTGCACCAAATGTAGCGGTGCACCGGTCATCCGAGCCACCTCGAGCAATGTCAGGGTCGCGAGTATCTCGGTGCTCTCCGGCCTGCTGTCGTGGAAGTCCGCATATCCCGTCCTGCCCTCGTTGATCAGGTCCGCGGTGAGTTTCTCGATAACCGGGAAATCCTCCGCGTGGAAACCGACCCGAATCCCTGCTTTTTTGACCTCGCGCAGGGTAACGTACACGTCTCCGGAATCTTTACATATCAAACCGGGTCGCTGCGGGTTATAGGGTCTGATGTAACTCTTATACCCCACCGCTCCTGCCTCGGCCTGTCCCACGATCGTGGAGAGCATCTCTGCTCCGGCGCCGCCGAGCATGGCGTAGTCCACGTAACTCTTCTTGCCGAACTGATCCTTCCGCTCGAGCAAAGTCTTTCGATCGTTTACACACGGGATGAAGTTCGGCATCAGCGCCATCGTGGTGACGCCGCCGGCGGCGGCAGCGCGGGTTCCCGTGGTGAAATCTTCATTCACGGCCGGGCCGGGCTCATCCAGGTGAACGTGGACGTCAACCATACCGGGGAGTATGAACCTACCCCGGGCATCCACCACCTCGCGCGCCTCCACTCCATCGAGCGCATCGGTACTCCAGGAGACCACTTTACCATCGTGTACCAACAGACTGGTCCGGAACTCACCCGTCGCGTCCACCACAACACCGTCTCTAATTACCAGATCCCACAAGACATACCACCCTTTCGTCCACCCGGTCACTCCCGGACACCGGGATAGTGTGGGTGAATACTTTCTGAATATCGCCTGCATACAACAGGCCTCAGGAGAACTATATTCGGCATTCGAAGCCCGATACCTTGATATTCCGCTGAGAAACTGAAGCATCGCCGTTCATCCGGAAAACGAGAACGGGCGGCTGGCAACCGGCTCATTAGGGTGCGCGTTTTGACATCCCGGCATCCGCCGCCAAAAGGAGTCGCTCCTGTTCCACGTCGTCCGGGTACAGTAGGTCGCTAACCCCCGCACCCAGCAACCGCACCGGTGTACTCCCGTCTACCAATTGCGCCATCAGTGAACGCGCCACCGGTAGAATCCGGTCTACCTCGGAAGAGTGCTGGCTCAGGGCTCGCGAACGCGTCAGGGTGCGAAAGCTGGCATATCGTATCTTGACCGTCACCGTACCCCCGACAATCCCGTCTCTATCGAGGCGATCCGCTACGTGCTCCACCATTTCGCCGAGCAGCTCGTCCAGCTCAGCCGGATCGCGAACGTTGCGGCTCAGGGTAGTTTCCCTGCTCACCGACTTGGCCCGCGACCGGTCTCGCTGTCGCACCAACGGCCGACCCGACGTAAGAAGGACCAGATCCCATGTGCGACCCGGTCCCAGCAGCTTGAGGAGTTTCTTCCGGGACGTCTTCCACAAGTCGGCACAGGTCACTACCCCGTGGCGAGCGAGGAGATCGACGGTACGCGGACCCACTCCCCAAAGCTTCCCCAACGGCAGATCGGGGAGAATTCGCCTTACCATATCCCGATCCATCACGGTGAATCCATCGGGTTTTTGCCACTCGGACGCCAGCTTCGCCAGCGTTCGAGCGTAAGACACCCCGACGGAGCACGTCAGGCGGGTTTCGGCGAGGATATCCTTCTTTATTCGACCGGCGATTTCTACGGGATCTTCACCCTCGGAG
>CAYLPL010000133.1:0-5060 GCA_964385545.1 uncultured Clostridia bacterium
CCAATACGTTCGCAATACCGATGAATCTATGGATCTTACGGGCAAGATAGCCCTGATCGACGGCGTGGCAACCCCGGCAAACGTGGCCTGGGCCGAAGAGTGTGGTGCCGTCGGGGAGATCTTCGCGAACAATATGACCGAAGAGTTGACGCACGAGATGACGGTGTCGCCCGTTTGGGGCAGCCCTACTCGCGAAGATCTGTCTCGGCTGCCTCAAACGCCGTCGCTATCCATCAATCGTGGTGATGGAAGACGGTTGAAGGAGGAGATGGCGGACCGAGGCACCCTCTGGGCCCGGATGAAGACGGAGGTGCACACAGGTTGGAGCGAGATTCCTCTTCTCGTGGTGGATATTCCCGCCCCGGGCGGAACGGGAGACTTCGTTCTGATCTCGGGGCACGTGGACTCCTGGCACTACGGCGCCATGGATAACGCGAGTGCCAATGCCACGATGTTGGAACTGGCGGAGTTGCTTTCGAAAAGGTCGGAAGATCTGCTGCGGGGTGTGCGGATCGCCTTTTGGTCGGGGCATTCCCAGGGACGCTACGCGGGCTCCGCCCACTATGCCGACGCCAATTGGAATGAGCTGCGCCGGCATTGCGTCGTACACATCAACGTGGATTCAACCGGCGGCCGGGGCGCATCGGTAGTCAGCGAGGCCCCGGTAATTCCCCAGACAAAGCGTGTCGCGGCCGAGGTGATCGAGCAGCTGACGGGAGAGGAACTAAGCGGCAAACTGCTCGGAAGAGCGGGCGACCACTCCTTTTTGGGCATCGGCGTACCGGCCCTCTTCATGAACGTCTCCGAGCAGCCAGCTCCCGCAGAAGGCGAGGACACCGCGTTTTCATCCCTGTTCGGTGCATCCGATTCCTCAGGGGGCAGGGGTGGGGGATTGGGATGGTGGTGGCATACTCCGGAGGACACCCCGGATAAGGTCGACGGCGACAATCTGGTTCGCGACACAGGGATTTACCTCGCGGCGACGTGGCGATTTGCGACGGATGCCGCCTTGCCGCTTCGCTATTCCGATCTCGCAAGTTGGATGCGAGAAAGCCTGGGGCCAATGGAAGGGGCCGCTTCCTCGAAAGATCTCCGCGAAATAGGTGAGCAACTGGGTTTTTTGTACGGTCTCCTGCGGCAGATAGAGAACGCAGCGGACGAAGGGAGCGTACCCCACGATGAGTACAACCAGCTCCTCTTGCGACTCGGGCATTGCCTCACACCCGTCGCGCTCACCGGCGGGGACCCTTTCAGCGTGGACCCGGCATTGCCGCAAAAACCCATCCCGTCACTTGATGCCACCAGGCAGTTGCTCCAGATCACCCCGGGATCGGAAGAATGGTATTCGCAACGTATCGCCGCCGCTCGGGATCTCAACAGAGTCAACTGGGCCGTGTCGTGGGCCTGCGAAATGGTGGGCGATGCGCTGGTGCGCTGGTCCATGCAGTGATCAAGTCTCGCCAACGCCGTTTCGTCCCGATGGTGCCTGATGACGTTGTACCCGGTCGCTCGAGATCGGATCTAATTGTACACCGTTTTAAGCCTTTCGGGCATGGACGAGACCCTAGCAGCCTCGTCCACGGGAATTACGAGACCTCCCAGGTTAGGTGCCGACGCTAGAGGGGCAAGAAATGTATGCAGTTCCGTTCCCTGTGAAAGGCTGCGGGACGAACCGACTGGGGAGGGAAGCAATGTGAACGATGCTTCACGTGGGACTAGGCCGAGGATCATCGTGGACGCCGATGCTTGCCCGCGCGTGGTGTTGGATATATGTCACCGGGTGGCGGAGGAAAGGGGACTATCGGTGGTAACTGTGGCGAGCTTCGCCCACGATGTTTCTTCGAAATGTCACATCATGGTGGACGACGGTCCGGAAGCGGCCGACCTTCGCATCATGAATATTGCCACGTGTGGCGATGTGGTCATCTCGCAGGACTGGGGCCTTGCCGCCATGGTGTTGGCCCGGGGGGCGTCGTGCCTCAACCCCTCCGGCCAGGAGTATTCGTCAAAGACGATTGATACCCTGCTCGAATTTCGCGAGGCCATGTCCCGACACCGGAGACGGGGAGGAAGGACCCGAGGCCCGAAGAAGCGCGAGGAGGAAGATGATCTTCGTTTCGAAAGGTGCCTCCGAAAGCTTTTGTGACGAATCAGCGCTGAAACCCGGAAAGGAGACTTTGACATGGCCCAAGTAGAACTTGACAGGTGTGCGCCCGATTTTACCCTGGAGGATTTTCGAGGTAATCCCGTTCGCCTTTCTCAGTTTCGCGGCAATAGGCGCGTGGTACTCGTGTTGAACCGGGGCTTCGCCTGACCTTTTTGCCGGCGGCATCTGGCGCAGTTGCGCCGGGATTATCCGGAGTTCGAAAGACGGGATGCGGTGGTAATCTCCGTGGGTCCCGAAGGGGCCAGTGAGTTCGAGAATTACTGGGGTAAACGGGATTTGCCTTTCATCGGCCTGCCCGATCCCGATCACTCGGTCCTCAAACTTTACGGACAGGAGGTTAACCTCTTCAAACTCGGGAGACAACCTGCCCAGATGATCATCGATAAGATGGGAAGGTTGCGATATGTCCACTACGGACACACGATGGCCGACATACCTTCCAACGAGGAATTGTTCAAGATCCTCGATGCACTCGAGGACGAATAGGAGCAAGGGAACCTTGCACCGTGAGCCGTCGCGAGTTCGCGATGAAAGGATGAAGTCCGTCGGATCTCTTCGAACGATGATATCAGCAGTTCGATTACTTGCTCATCGTCCAACGTACCGGGACCATCGCCGGCCTGTTTTCCGTAGTTGCCAAAGGCAGAGTGGTTGAGTCCCTCGATTTCTTGGACGACTGCTCCGGGGGGCAGATTACTCTTGGCATCCCGATAGTTGTCCCGATCGATAATCCAATCCGAATCTCCCATGATGCTAACCACGGGACCATCGAAATCGTCCAGATCACGGTCGCAATACGATGCCAAAAGGTATAGTGCGGCCACCCGATCGGGATGCGAAGAGGTGAAACGGCAGGCAGCAATTCCACCCAGGGAATGGCCGCCTATCCAGGCGCGATCTAGCCCGTGTTCCATCATCACCGACGTGGCGGCATCGATTCGGAATATGGCCAGACCGAAAGGAGGTTTGATTACGTAGATTTCGGACGAAAGGTGTTCGGCCACCCGTCCCATCTTGTAAAGATATGCGCGTGGATCGACCAATCCCCCCGGGTAGAAGACGATCGGTGTCGCGTTCTCAGAGGAGTTCCCCGGGGAGATGGTGTAATGATCTCCCTCGTCGGTTATGGATACGGCGCCCATATCCTCGATCCGGGAGAGAAAAGTCTCATCTGCCGGATAAGTATTGCTCTCGACGTAGATCCAAAAACCGGACAGCGCGATTAGAAAAAAAACGGCAACTGTAGCGGACACTTTGAGCGTCTTCGTGGGAATCATCTCCCTTCCCGGTGTTTGTTGCGCGCGGACGAGATCGCTTGGTGTGTTATACCACCGATTCCAGAAGTTGAATCCTTCGCATGCTCGTGGAAACGAGGCGAGATCGCGATAGGGGTGCATCGAGGGCACAGACTTTCGTTCGTAAGGAGTGATCATGGTGATGGGATTGGAGTTGGATGGGGCAAGAATCGAGTGCGTACTGGGAGACATTACCAGACAAGAAGATCTGGAAGCGGTGGTCAATGCGGCCAACGCCCGGCTGGCGCCGGGGGGAGGGGTCGCAGGAGCGATACATCGTGTAGGGGGCCCCGACCTTTATCGGGAGTGCCGTAATCTGGCACCCATCGAGACCTCGGAAGCCGTGATTACCGCGGGTCATTCGATGCCCAACCGGTACATCATCCATGCCCTCGGGCCGATATACCGGCTCAGCGAGGAACCCAAAAGGGAGTTAGCCAGGACGTATAGGAACATAATGCGGGTTGCCGAGGAACACGGTATTCGTTCCCTCGGGCTGGTGGCAATATCCACCGGGGCTTTCGGTTTCCCCGCAAGAGAAGCGGCGGAGATAGCCGTGCAGACGGTTTTCGATATTCTCCCCGAATGCCCTTCACTGTGGTTGGTTCGCTTCGTTCTGTGGGACGAAGCTTCGCTGCGTTTACACGGGGATGCCATCGGTCGTCTGGGGGACTAGATCCCCCGGGGGCACTTACGAAAGATCAAGGTAGACCAGAGGACATATGAATCACCGAGTATCCTGATCGATACAATCCCGAGGCTCCTTTTCCACCACGAGAGAGAGGGCGAATAGGCGACTAATCGAAGGAGTCAAGTGATTTACCTATAGTCCGGTCTGGCCAGAAGGTAAGAACCAAGATGATAAGATGATGTCATCTTGTACCTTTGCTTTCAGCCAAACAAGTGATGCACCCTCAAACGCTCCCGTTATCTCCTTTCGTCCCATCCGAGATGATCCTCGTGATTAGCCGGCATTCCCGCTCGGAGCCATTTGCACCGTGACCTCTCGCGGGTCTGCCGTAGCAGGTTTCATCATGGATCGGGCGAACCCTCGTAAAGATCTTAGCCCGGTGGCCAAAGCCGAACCGCAAAAAATGACGGTCTGGGAGCGTCCGCGCTCGCATCCGGCGACTGTCCAGCCATAGGGGTCTTCCCGCGCGGTTGCTCGGTCACGATTCTATGCCGTCCCCATCAAGTTGCGCATCCGATGCAGCCGGTTCTCCCGGGTTTGCCCGAGGGTCATCGACGACATCATTGCCACTGCCATCCGCAACCGCATCCTAACCAGCCCCCGGGTATAGTGCCGCTCGAATCCAAAGGATACGCTCAAACGGCTGTTGATGCATTCGGCGCAACTGCGACGAGCGCAACACTTCGCCCAATGGGGCGTACAATGGCGAATGGGATCAAGACGACGGAGATTATCCGCCATCTTTACCCGCAACCAACTCCGGACTTCACACTGTTTTCGCCCCACAAAATGGATCCCACCGTACTGCCACGGTGGACATCGATACTTACGCGTCCCCCGATCCGACTCGAAACATCACCGCGCTTCCGTACGGTGGGTGCCATATCCCCCGGCATCCCCGAAGCAA
>CAYLPL010000134.1:0-5014 GCA_964385545.1 uncultured Clostridia bacterium
TATCTGTCAGAGTATTCGAGCCGACAGTGACGTGCCGATTTTGATCTTAACCGCTCGGGACTCCGAAGAAGACGTCGTGCGTGGTTTGGATGCCGGCGCCGATGATTACATCACCAAGCCGTTCAGCCCGAAGGAACTCCTCGCTCGCGTGCGTGCGCATCTTCGTCGCGCCTCGGGATCCGGGGATTCCCGCCACGAAGGGGGCATTATGGATTACGGGCGGCTTCGAATTGATACCAACCTATACCAAGCCTACGTGGATGGTGAGGATGCGGGGCTCACGCACCGGGAGTATCAGCTCTTATCATTCCTCGCCGAACGGGAAGGCCGCGTCGTCACTCGCAAACAGCTTCTCCAGGACGTTTGGGGTTACAGCTACTTCGGCGACGTGCGTACCGTCGACGTTACCATCCGACGACTGCGTGAAAAGATAGAGGTCGATCCCTCGGATCCCACTCTGATAATCACTCGCCGTGGGGTTGGATATCTCTTCACCGGTGATGCGGAGGAATAATGGCATGTCGCCCATGAGCCTGATTCGCCCGTTCCGTTCCCTGCGGGCACGCCTCGTCATCATATTCTTCCTAATGATCCTATTAGCGATGCAGCTTATCGGCTGGTATTTGGAGCGATCGCTGGAGGATTACTATATCGGGAACTATACCAGCAACACGGAACGTCAGGCGCGACTTTTGACCAGCTTTTTGGAGCGCTACCTGGACGAAGATGCGCCCCGGGAGCATATCGCCCAGTACCTCAAGGATTACGGGCGGGAATCGGGCCTGGATCTGCTGTTCCTCGATGAAGAAGCCCGCGTTCAGGCTGCGAGCCTCCGCATGGAAGGACTCATTGGTCGCCGGATCGTGTTGCCGGAGATCGACCAAGCTCTCTCGGGAGATTCCTCCTCGCAGCAGATAAGGCAACAAGCGAATCGCGATCCCATCTTGTCCCTAGCCCTCCCAGTTTTGAGGGGGGATGAGGTGGCCGGTGTCGTCTATGTAAACGCTTCTCTCGCCGGCGCCTACCAGACCCTACACGACGTGAGGTCAATATTGTTGGGAGCGACCGTGTTGGCCCTGGCGATAACCGGTGTGGCAGCCTTCGCCTTGGCCGAGACCGTCACGGGTCCCGTGGGCGCCATCACGCGGCGCGCCGCGGAAATGGCCGCCGGGGACTTCTCTCGACAGATCGACGTTGAGACGGACGACGAGATTGGCCGCTTGGCGTCGATGTTCAATTACATGGCCGAGCGGCTTCGAAGCACCTTGGCGCAGATGAGCGAAGAGAAGCGAAGACTCGAGGTGGTCCTGACCAACATGGCGGACGGAGTTGTGGCCCTTGATAGCGACGGTCGCATTATGCTGGCGAATCCGCGAGCATTGCAGATTATGCAGCGCGATCTGGATGATGTCCTGGGCGGTTACGTGATGGACTTCCTTCCCGAGGTACCCCTGGGATCCCCGGTGGATGAGATCCTGGACGGAGGTGAGCGGGTTACTTTGCGTTTCCAGCTTTCTTCGCCCTACCGGGTGGTCCGGGCTCACCTGGCTCCCATAATTCCGGATTCCGGAGAGGGTGAATCGCGGGGCCTGGTGCTGGTGCTGCAGGATATCACCGAGCAAGAAGAGGAAGAGTTGCGGCGCAAGGAATTCGTCGCCAACGTTTCGCACGAGCTAAAGACCCCCCTGACCACCATCAAGAGTTACGTAGAGACCCTGGTCGAGGGGGCCGTGGACGACCAGGAGGTGCGAGATCATTTCCTCGGAGTAATACTGGATGAATCCGATCGCATGACCCGAATGGTACGGGATTTGCTCGATTTATCCTTGATCGATTCGGGTCGGATGGAGTGGCATCACGAGCCGGTAGAGATCCCCGAACTCGTCGACGAAGCCTGCGGCAAGATATGCCCCCGGGCCGACGCAAAGGGCATATCCCTAGGTTACAGAGCTGCCAGCCCGCTCCCCCCCATACGGGCCGACCGCGACCGGATTCTCCAGGTCCTGGTAAACCTAATCACCAACGCCGTAGACTACACTCCCGAGGGTGGTCAGGTGCGAGTCATCTGGGGACGCGAGGGAGACAGGGCTAGGGTATCGGTCGTAGACGATGGCATAGGAATACCCCCGGAGGAGATGGACCGCATCTTCGAGCGTTTCTACCGTGTGGAAAAGGGTAGGGCGCGAAGTAGCGGGGGTACCGGCTTGGGACTCGCCATAGCTCGAGAGATAGTCGAATCGCACTGCGGGGAGATTCACGCCCGAAGCGAGCCCGGTGAGGGCACGGAAATGGTCTTCTACCTGCCGCTCGAAGGTGCCGAGGGCGCGATCGAGGAGATGGCCCGATGAATCGGAACTGGGAAATACTCAAGAGTGTGACACTGGTCTTTTTGGTGGCGAGTTCGCTGGCGCTCACCGTGGCTCTTTGGGTACAAACCCCTCCGATATCCAGCCTGCCCCCGGAGCTGGCCGGAGAAATGGATCCCGATAATCGGACTTCTCGCCGGGTGGTCGATGTGTTCCACCCCATCGCGGCGACCTTGCACGATGGTCAAGGGGATCACTGGGGATTGGAATCCGGGGAACGCCTCGCGGATCTAACCGATAGCCTGGGGACCGCGATGGGTTTTGTGCGTCCGGGAGATCTGGAAGCCGCGGCGCCCGAAGACGTCCTCGGCGAAATGCTCGCGCGCGATAGAGAAGAGTCGCTCGGGGTGACATTGTTTCTGGCCGGAGAAGTTCCGCTGGATTTGATCTTTTACGAGCTGGGCTCCGAACTGCGTTCCCCCGAAGCTCTAATCGATCGGATACTCGTGGTCGTCGAAGACGGCGAAGGGCTCACGGTCTTCTTCGGCGGACGAGAGGGCTGGTTTAGCGCCGAGTGGGAACTGATCACCGACTTAGATTCTCCGCTGGCCGAGGAGGGCTTGCAGATTCCGGGAGCCGATTCCTTCGGAGGCGAGGCCGAGGCGGTTTGGGGACTGGCTCACCTCATCGAAGAGGAAGTCGGGTCGGAGGGAGAGGCGATGATGCCCCTTTCGCAGTGGCGCCAAACGGTGATTCGTCCCCTGCTTGTCATCCCCGAGATGGATTTGAACGTAGATGTATCTACCGCTACACCCATACAGTTTGCTCCCTCGAGTTTCTTCCCGGATTTCGACGGCGCTCGTTCCTACGAAGGATCCGAGGGCGAACGCAGCTATACCGATGGATTCCGCACCCTCAGGATCGACGCCGACGGGTACGCCAGGTATTCTCGTGCCGAAGGTCAAAGGGACGAAAGCGCGGGGGAGATCAATTCATTGACGGATGGCCTAGATGAGGCGCAACGGTTTCTCGCGGACGTCTTGCCTCCCGGGGCAGACAATCTGGTGCTGTGCGGCGTCGGGGGTGTCTCGGAAGATGAGGATTTAGAAGCAGGGGAGGTTTTCCACTTCGAATTCGTCGAGATCGTCGGGGGCCTGCCGCTTTGGAGCCCCGACGGTCCCATGAAGGTGGCGGTGGATCAACACGGGGTCAGTTCCGCCTTACTCCGTCTATGGAGACCCGAGAAGACGATACAGGACTCCCGAAGCATCACTCCCCTGAGCGCTCTGGAGAGGGTCCTCTCGGAACTGGACGGGGACATCGCGGACGATCCATCGGTACTGAACCGCATCGACCTGGTTCGCTACCCCGCGGAGCGTCTCGACGACGAGCATGTGGTGCGAGTCGCCTGGGCGGTGGACCTGGGTCACAAGGGTCCGGTCTTGGTGGATGCGACCACCGGAGATATTATCCCGCGAGCGGGCCGTGCCGGGGTGAATGATCGATGAACTGGTCCAGGGCCAAGGGCATTTTGATAGTTCTCTTCTTTCTCACCAACATCGTGCTCGGATATCAGTTGCTCAGCAATATGCGAGGAGTCGATGGTGCAGCCTACGTTATGGGTGAGGATCCGGAGATACCCATGTCGCAAAAGCTCGAGGAGGAGGGGATCACCCTCGATACCGATTTACCCGAGGAGGCACCGCGGCTCTACCGGCTTCGCATAACCCCCGCAGATGCGGACCTCGAGGCGATGCGATCGGCGCTTTTCGGGACCGATCCCGCGGAACCCGTACTCGCGGGAGGTGAGGTCGCCGGATACCGTTCGGAGGAGGGCTTGTTGGTCGCCGGTTCCCCCGGTGCCGTCCGTTACCGTGCAGCCTCGGGTACTTCTGGAGGGGACATTTCTGAAAAGAGAGCCAGACGAGTCGCCGAGGAGTTTCTGCAACACCCCTCGCTTCGGCCCTCGGGTATAGTATTCGATCATGCGCATCCCGCCACCGAGGACGACAACGTGATAGTCAATTACCGTCAAGAGTATCGCGGAAGGCCCCTGTTCGGCGGTGGCGTCCTCCTTCAGGTAAGTTCTTCCGGCGTCCGGGAATACCAAAGGCAGTGGTTCGAGGTTCGGGGAAGCGTGGGCTCAGCCTCACAGGTACTTTCCGCTTCGGCGGGCATAACTGCCAACCTCGCCCGGATCGGGCAAATCGCCCCAGAGGATCGATTGGTTGAGGTACTTTTGGGTCATTATGCCGGGATGAGCGAGGAATCGGAGTGGGAAGTGGAACCCGCCTGGCGCCTGCGTTTTGAAAGTGGTACGGTCATAATTGTGAATGCTTTCACGGGAGCGGTGGAATGGCCCCTATGATGAATGGATTACGATGCCATTTGAACCGACGCGGCAGGGGATCCGGTATCTTTTGGGGAATTGTAGCAGCTGAGCCGCTCTGGTTATGATAAACTACAGCGATGAAGGAGATTGAGTTACCCGACGAGGGGATTTATCCGACACATTCCCGAGGATAGGGAGAGAAGGACTTGGCCGAATTACTGATTCACGGGGGAAACCCGCTCCACGGTGAGTTGAACATAGGAGGCAGGAAGAATTCCGCGGTGGCCGTCGTCCCGGCCGCGATTTTGACCGCGGGAAAGAGCACAATAGAGAATCTTCCCGCGATAGGCGACGTCAGCACCTACACGGAAATCCT
>CAYLPL010000135.1:0-5009 GCA_964385545.1 uncultured Clostridia bacterium
AGCCTTCGGGGCCAACATGACCACCTTGAGCTTCTCCTTGGCCCGAGCCCTCGCCAGGGGGTTGGAACCGGGCGACGAAATAATCATTACCGATCTGGATCACGAGGCCAACCGGGCACCCTGGCTGGGACTGGAAGAGATGGGTGCGAAAGTGCATAGCGTCCGCTTCCATCCCGAGGGTTGCACCTTGGATTTCGAACACCTGGAATCCCTGGTAACTTCGCGAACCCGGGTGGCCGCCATCGGAGCGGCCTCAAACGCCGTCGGGACCCAGACCGACCTCGCTCGGGTAAGAAAGACACTTCCCGAGGGCTGCGTGTTGGTGGTGGATGGGGTCCACTACACACCGCATCGACCGGTAGACGTCCGAGAAATGGATTGTGATTTCTTCCTGTGTTCCGCGTACAAGTTCTTCGGCCCCCACGTCGGCGTACTGTACGGTCGAGGCGAAGTCTTCGCCAAATTGGCCACGGACAGGGTGCGGCCCCAAAAGAACGAGATCCCCGACCGCATCGAAACGGGAACCCTCAATCACGAGGGCATGGCGGGAACGGCGGCGGCGGTGGCCTTCATGGCCGATCCCGAAAGCAGTGGTGTGCCGAGAACCCGCGATAACATCCTGTCCTCCATCTCGAGGATGGGTGCATACGAGGACGCGCTCTTCGAAACCCTCTACCGTGGACTGGAGTCCATCCCCACGGTACGCATATACGGTCCTCCACCGGACCACGCCCGGACTCCCACTGCCGCTTTCACCTTGGACGGCTTGGACGCGCGCACCGTTGCCGAAAACCTCGCTAAGAAGGGGATCTTCTCCTGGGATGGTCATTTCTACGCCATGACCCTGGTGGAGAAACTCGACCCGGGTCCGGGAGGCCTGGTTAGGGTGGGTTTGGCACCCTACAATACCTCCGAAGAAGTCGATCGTTTCCTCAATTCGATAGAGGATATGATCTGATCGAAGGAGCGGTGTGGACGGTGGGTATCGGAACCCTGATCCGAAAGCTGGTTCCGCTGGGCGCCATCATGGTCACGCTCGTGGTGGCGGGACTGTTATTGGTACAGTTGGAAGTGGTGGACGTCAGCATTTTGGGCATCCACTCGCTTTTGCGTCAAAGCGGTCGATCGGCCCCGATGATTTTTTTGGCGCTCTGCGCCCTCAGGGGATTATTCTTCATCCCGGCGGGAACCTTCACCCTGGCCGCCGGGCTCATGTTTGGTATATATGGGGGTTTCCTCTGGGCCCTCGCCGGGGTGGCCATAAGCTCGATCATGCCCTTCGCCATCGCCCGCCGACTGGGCAGGCGCTGGGTTCGCGATATGCTCGCGGACAGGCGCAGCGATCCGCGTTTCGCCGCGGCCATAAGATTACTTCGTCGAAGGGGCCTTTGGGGTATAACCCTCCTGAGGACGATGCCCTTTCCCCCCTTCGACGTCATCAGCTACGCCGCCGGCGTGCTACCCATCGGCGGCCCGAGTTTCGTCGCCGGCACGGCCATCGGCAGCATACCGGGGGTGGTCATCCTCAGCTATCTCGGAGCCGTATTGAAGAACCCGTTGCGTCCCGCCCTCTTTGCTCTCGTCGCGTTCTTTTTGGTGGAACTCGCCCTGGGATATGTCCTCATGCGGCGTTTTTTGGCCAAAACTCCCGATCCGGCGGCCGACGGCGGATGGTCGTCCTCGCGGGCAAAGGATTCGACCCCCTAACCGTACGTCGGAATCCGGGACCGAAAGGGATGACCTCCTCTCCGGTCGAACCCTCCCGGGTGCGTACGACTCGATCCTTCGCTCCCACCCCCTCCGGGGGCAACTCCAGGTTGCCGCCGGCACGTTCGCGACCGGCCGCTGGTTTTCGGCGCTACCACTTATCGGGAAGGGATCAACCCCGGTGTCATCGAGGCGGCCCGAATACCGCGGGAAAAGCGTTTTGGGCCCGTCGAAGCCGCGACGCGTAGCGCGGGATGGGCGTGGAATGATCGGCAAGGACCCGGGATATCGCCGGATTTGTGGCGTATCCTGAAGAACTATAAATCGATTCGCATATGGTATTGTCCGCGTGGGGCCGAATGATATACGATAACTCCGGTTGAATCATTCACATAGAGGCCGCATCGCGGCCACCACCATCAGCTGAGAGGAGGCGCGGTCCCCCGTGCCCGAATCCAAATCCAATGCCAACCCCGGAGTACAGGCAGGTTTCTTCGAAAGATGGTTCCACCTAACGGAAAGCAAAACTGATTTTAACACCGAGATACTCGCAGGTCTGGTAACGTTCATGACGATGGCGTACGTGGTCATCGTGCACCCGGCCATTTTGTCCGGTGCCGGTATGCCCACCGAACCCCTGGTCGTAGTCACCGCCGCGATAACCGCCGCCTCGACCATATTGATGGCCTTTTACACCAACAGACCCTTCGCCCTCGCGCCCGCCATGGGTAGCAACGCCTTTTTCGCCTACTCCATAGTCGCCACGGGAAACGCCACCTGGCAACAAGCCCTGGGAATGGTATTTATATCCGGAATCGTATTCCTCCTTCTAACCCTCCTCGGCCTACGCGAGGCCATAGTCAACCTGGTACCCCGGAGCATCAAGGTTTCCGTTGGCGCCGCGGTGGGCCTTTTTATCGCGGAGCTCGGGTTCAGCAACGCCGGATTGATCTCCGCCTCTGACAACGGACTTTTGGGCATCGGCGACCTACAACAGCCTGAGGCCATACTGGCCATCATCGGATTCTTCCTAATCGCGACCCTGATGGCGCTCAAGATAAAGGGAGCACTCCTTTGGGGCATCCTCGGAACCACGGTCATCGGTATTCCAATGGGTATAACTGAAATCCCGTCCAACCTGGTATCCATGCCTCCGAGCATATCCTCGATCGCGTTTGAGCTGGACATAATGGGAGCCCTGAAATTGGCTTTCATTCCCCTTATCTTCACCTTCTTCGCCGGTGACTTCTTCAGCACCATGGGCACCCTGCTCGGGGTCGGCGGTAAGGCAGGCCTTCTAGACGAACACGGGGACCTCCCCGGGATAGAGAGACCCTTCCTGGTCGATGCTCTGGCCACCACCGTCGGGGCCCTTATGGGAACCAGCACCGTCACGACCTACATAGAGTCGGCCTCGGGAGTGGAAGAAGGCGGTCGCACCGGTCTTACCGCACTGGTAACCGGCATCGTCTTCGCCCTAATGATCTTCTTCACACCTCTCGCGGCAATGATCCCGGGCGCCGCTACCGCACCCGCCCTGATACTCATCGGTCTTTTGATGATGCCCGCCATAACCAGCATCGATTTCGACGATTTCACCGAGGCGCTGCCGGCCTTCATAACCATCGTGTTCACCGCCTTCACCTTCAACCTGGCCAACGGCATAAGCCTCGGCATAATCACCTACGTACTGGTGAAGCTGCTGTCGGGTCGAGTATCGGAGATTCCGGTAGGCTTGTATTTCCTCTGCCTGCCTCTGCTCTACTATTTCTATCTCCTTTAGGTAGAATCTAGGTAGAATCGTGGTTGGGAGGCGCCGATCGGCGCCTCCCGGCAATCGAGCCGAGCGAAAGGACGGTGACGATCCGGCCAATTGCGCCGGAGCAATATGCGAATCCAACCCCGTGACCGAGACGCCCTGGTCGAGGCGGCATTGGGAAAACGCCCGGCCGACCTCCTCATCGAAAATGTGCAACTGGTCAACGTATTTACCGGAGAGATTTATCCGGCATCGGTCCTGGTGTACGAGGGATTCGTCGCCCACGTCGAGGCCGACCCCGACGGATTGGGCGGCGAGATACATCCGATGGAAGCGAAGGAGCGCATCGACGGTGGCGGATCCTACCTCCTGCCAGGTCTGATCGACTCGCACGTGCACATTGAAAGTTCCATGATGACCCCGGCCAACTTCGCACGCACGGTATTGCCCCACGGAACCACCACGGCCATAACCGATCCCCACGAAATCGGCAACGTCCTTGGCATCGAGGGCGTTCGTTACATGCTCGAGGCCAGTGAAGGCCTGCCGATGCGTCAATACGTCCTTGTTCCCTCCTGCGTACCCTCCGTTCCGGGCCTGGAGACCACCGGGGCCTCCTTCGGCGCGGAAGAAATCGCCGAGATGCTGCAGTGGGATCGCGTCCTGGGACTGGCGGAGGTCATGGATTATCCCGGCGTCATACACGGATCCCAGAGGATGCGGGACATCTTGGCCGAGGCCCAAGAGCGCAACACCTTCATCCAGGGCCACTCCCCCACCCTGTCGGGAAGGGCCCTCTCCGCATACCTCTGTGCCGGCCCCACCAGCGATCACGAGGTTCGCGTCACCTCCGAGGCGCGCGAAAAAATGCGCCTGGGAATGACCATCGACGGCCGGGAGAGTTCCATTTCCCGCAATCTCGAGGACGTGATCCCCGCCCTGGAGGGGTTCGACCTCCCCCCCAATTTCACCCTGTGCACCGACGATCGCGACCCGGCGGATTTGATCGCCGACGGTAGCGTAAATCACGTGGTCCGCCGCGCCATCGAAGAGGGGGTTGAGCCGGTACGGGCCATCCGCTACGCCACCCTGCACCCGGCGCGGTCTGTCGGTATAGAGAATCTCGGAGCCGTTGCGCCGGGATACGTTGCCGATATGGTCTTGGTTCCAGATCTCGAAGCCATGGTTGCGAAGCGGGTCTTCTTCGAAGGCCACGAGGTAGCCAGAAATGGCCAGACAATCGTCGAGTTCCCCGACGCAGATTTCTCCATCGAGCGGCATAACACGGTACATCTCGCACCCCTCGAACCGCGAGACCTTCAGATCGAAGCTCCTGGGGGCAGTACATCGGCTAAGGTGCGAGTGATCACCTATGCCTCCGAAGATTCCCTTTTCGCCGAGTTCGCGGATCAGGGCGTTCCGGTGACAGAGGGATACCTGGCACCGACCGAAGGCGGGAACCTGGCTACTGTTGCCGTCTTCCACCGCCACGGGGCCAACGACAATCGGGCCCTGGGGTTCATTCGCAGGTTCGGCCTGACGC
>CAYLPL010000136.1:0-4477 GCA_964385545.1 uncultured Clostridia bacterium
CCAGGGGGCGGCTGCACATGGCCAAGTATGCTCCGCCGTAGGCCTTTCGCAGGACGACGGATACCTTGGGAACGTCGGCTTCCGCGTAGGCGTAAAGCACCTTGGCTCCGTGGCGGATAATGCCGCCGTGTTCCTGGCCGACCCCGGGAAGATAGCCCGGAGTGTCCACTAGGGTTAGCAGGGGGATGTTGAACGTGTCGCAAAAGCGCACGTGGCGGGCGATCTTGTCTGACGAATCGATATCCAGGCATCCGGCCAAAAACCGGGGTTGATTGGCGACTATGCCGATGGTACGGCCCTCTAGGCGGGCGAGGCCGACCACCGCGTTGCTGGCGAACCCGGGATGGATCTGGAGGAAAGACCCCTCGTCCACTATCCGCTCGATGACCTCCTCAACGTTGTACCCCCTGTTGGGCATCTCGGGCATGATGTCCACCAGGTCCTCGGCATCCGCCCCCGGATCCAAGGGGGCCACCCGGGGAGGCTTTTGCCGATTGTTGCCCGGCAAAAGACCCAGCAGCCAGCGCAGTTCCCCGAACAGCGATTGCTCATCCGGGTATACCATGTGGGCGACTCCGCTCTTTCTGGCATGCGCGACGGCACCGCCCAGCTCCTCTGCGTCCACGTCTTCCCCCGTTACCGCCTTGATCACCTGGGGGCCGGTGATGAACATGCGGGCGCTGCCCTCCACCATGAGTACCAGGTCGGTCAGGGCGGGCGAGTAGGAGGCGCCGCCGGCGCAGGGCCCGGCGATGACGGAGATCTGAGGTATGATGCCCGAAGCCTTGGTATTGCGCCGGAAGATTTCCCCGTAGCCATTTAAAGCGTCGACACCTTCCTGGATGCGGGCTCCCCCGGAATCATTTATACCGACGAAAGGACATCCATTTTGCAGGGCGAGGTCCATCGCCCGGCATATCTTTTCCGCGTGCATTTCCCCGAGGCTTCCCCCCATGGTGGTGAAATCCTGGGAGAAGGCGTACACCTGTCGTCCATCCACCAGGCCGTACCCGGTTACCACCGCGTCCGCGGGGACCTCGCGGTCGGCCATGCCGAAATCCTGTCCCCGGCTGTCGACGAAGCGACCCACCTCGTGGAAGGTCCCCTCGTCGAAGAGCATGGCGAGACGTTCCCTCGCGGTGAATTTTCCGCCGGCATGCTGTCTTTCGATTCGCTTCTCTCCCCCGCCCGCGGTGATTTCTTCGCGCCGGCGGTAGAGTTCTTCTATTCTCTCTCTGTCCAAATCCCATCCCCCCAATTTCGCCCATGTCTCCGAACAATGAGGCGGGAACTACCTCGTCCGAGGAGCTCCCGCCCGTGCCAGTTTAGGTCATGGATTCCGGCGAGCGGGGAACACCGCCGTTATCAGACCCATCCCCGCGTCTTCATGGCTTCGGCGATGCGCCTTATCGCGAAGAGGTACGCGGCATCCCTCATCTTCACGCCCTGCTCCTCGTGCATGTCGTAGATATTGGCGAAGGCCTGTACCATCAGCAGGCGCAGCTTCTCGTCGACCTCTTCGGCAGTCCAGTAGTAGCCGTAATTATTCTGCACCCACTCGAAGTAACTGACCGTCACACCGCCCGCGTTGGCGAGGATGTCCGGTATGACCAGGGTACCCTGTTCCGCCAGGATGCGGTCCGCCTCGGGAGTCGTCGGTCCGTTGGCTCCTTCGGATATGATGCGGGCCTTTACGTCCTTGGCGTTCTCGGAGGTTATGACGTTCTCCAGGGCTGCCGGGATGAGGACATCGACCTCCAGGGAGAAGAGATCCTCGTTGGAGAAGGCCTCGGTACCGGGGAAATCAACGACGCTGCCGGTTTCCTCGACGTGTTTGACGAGGCTCATGGCATCGATGCCGTCGGCATTGTAAACCCCACCGTACATATCGGTGACCGCGACGATCTTGGCACCGAGCTCCTGCATGAAGACGCCGGAGTAGCTGCCGACGTTGCCGTATCCCTGAATGGCCACGGTGGCGCCCTCGAGATCGAGGCCTATGCGCTTGGCGGCCTCCTCGATGCAGACTGCCACGCCGCGGGAGGTTGCGGTGCTGCGACCCAAGGAACCGCCGAATCCGACCGGTTTCCCGGTGACGACGCCGAGGGCGGGATATCCGCGCATCTTGCTGAATTCGTCCGCCATCCACGCCATGATCTGGGGATTGGTATTCACGTCAGGGGCGGGGATGTCGACCTCGGGGCCGATCACGTGGCCGATGGCGCGTATGAATCCGCGCGAGAGACGCTCCAGCTCGCCTTCAGAGAGGTCGCGCGGGTCGACGGCTACCGCACCCTTGCCGCCGCCGTAAGGCACGTTCACGATGGCGCACTTGATCGTCATCCAGGTGGACAGTGCCTTCACTTCGTCGGGGTACACGTCCGGGTGGAAGCGGAGTCCGCCCTTGTACTGGCCGAGGGCGTTGTTGTGCTGTGAGCGGTATCCCTTGAAGGTCTTCACGGAACCGTCGTCCATGCGGACCGGAATGCTCACATCGTAAAACTGTTGGGGCTCCTTTAGGATTTCGTAGACTGACTCGCTAAGCCCCAGTTGTTCACAGGCATCCTTGATCTGGCCGGCTACGATTCGCAGGGGGTTGAGTTCTTCGGTCATTTTCATCCTCCTAATATTGAATGTGGTTTGTACTCGCGCTATGTTCACCGCGTGTGGTGACTATTCTTCGGCGTCAGGTTCCGCGGCCAACCTTCTACCGCGCTCGAAGGCTTCGAGGTTTACCTTTTGGGTCCCGGGCGGTACCCGGTCGGCGATCGCGGCTCGCGCGGCCTCGACCGATACCACGTTGGCGAGTTCCACGATGACGCCCACGGCGATGACGTTGGCCACTATGACCCGGCCCAATTCGTCCCGCGCCACTTTGGATATGGGGCGCGACACCACTTTCGGGTCGGGATTTGTGCCCGTCTTTACCAGGCTGGAATCGACGATGATGATCCCTTCCTCGGCCGTGTCGGCGGCGTACTTATCGTAGGCTTCCTGGCTCATGCAAAGCAATAAGTCGGGTCGAACGACCTTGGGATAATCCACGGGTTCGTCGGATATTACGACTTCGGTGCGGCTGGCGCCCCCGCGGGACTCGGGACCGTAGGATTGAGACTGGGTCGCGAACTTTGCGTCGTGGGCGACGGCAGCTTCGGCGAGGATTATGCCGGCCAGTATCTGTCCCTGTCCCCCGGTTCCTGCCAGTCTGAGTTGCATTTGCACTAGGCCCCACTCCGATCTGAGGCATGTTCCTCGATCAACCGCTGATAGGACTCGGTGTACTCCGGCATGTCCTCATCGATAAAGGTACCGATAACGATCTTACCCTCGAGTTCCTCCGGCTCCATCTTCTGGGCGCGACGGATAGTGACCGCGGCTTCCTTTTGCCACTGCAGTATATCTACGCCGGTGCGCATATCATTACGGCGCCCATAATACACGGGACAGCCGGCGATGGCCTCGATGAAGGAGAAACCGCGCTTTTCCAGGCCCCGCTCGATGATTCTCTCCAGCTGGGTGATGTGATACGTGGTTCCCCGGGCCACGTACGAGGCGCCGGCGGCCTCCACCAGTCGGCAAAGGTCGAAGGAACGATCGGTGTTGCCGAACGGGGCCGTGCTCGCGAGGCTATCGGTGGGTGTCAGGGGCGAGTACTGCCCGCCCGTCATTCCGTAGATGCTGTTGTTGAAGCATATGGTCGTTATGTCGATATTGCGGCGAGAGGCATGTATCAGGTGATTACCCCCGATGGCGGAGGCATCGCCATCCCCGGTTATCACCACGACGTTGAGATCGGGGCGTGACATCTTGATGCCGGTGGCGAAAACCAAGGGTCGGCCGTGCGTGGTGTGCAGGGTGTTGAAATCCAGATACCCCGGTGCGCGGCTGGAACACCCGATTCCGGATACGAACACGGTTTCGTCCTTGCTCCATCCCAGGTTAGCTATCGCCCGGACGATCGCACCGGTGACTATGCCGTTTCCGCAACCGGGGCACCAGATGTGCGGTAGGTGTTCGGTGCGAAAATACTGCTTCAGATTCTCATTCACCGTCGTACACCTCCCGGATCTTTTGGTATATCTCTTCGGGTTTGAAAAGCTCTCCGTCGGTCCGGTTCAGGCCGACTACGGGAGTCCTGCCGGCGACCACCCGTTCCACTTCCAGGCGCAGCTGCCCGAGGTTCATCTCCGGAACGATGACCGCCCTGACCCCCTGGAGGGACTCCTGGAGGATCTCCTCGGGGAAGGGCCAAATGGTTATCAGGCGAAGCTCGCCCACCTTCATGCCCTCTTCCCTGGCCTGGCGAATGGCGCTGCGGGCTGCCCGGGCGGGTGAACCAAAGGTTAGTACCAGAAGCTCGGAATCATCCGTCTTCCACGGTTCGACCCATTCGTATACCGCGCGATGCCGTTGCATCTTCCCCATGATCCTGCGCATCAGCTTGTCGGCCGTCGCGGCCGTCATGTCGGGAAAACCC
>CAYLPL010000136.1:4487-4963 GCA_964385545.1 uncultured Clostridia bacterium
ACTCCGGTACCTTCGTCTTCGTACGGGAGATGCTGATCCGGTGGCTTGGAAGGTCCTTTGCGGTCGACTATCTCGAGGTCTTCTTTGCGTGGTACGTCCACGCCCTCGCGCAAGTGGCCGATGACCTCATCCAAAAGCAGGACCACGGGGACGCGCAGTCGTTCGGATACGTTGAAGGCTCGGACCGTGGCCCGGTAAGTCTCGCTGACCGAGGATGGTGCCATGGTAACGATGGGGTGGTCTCCGTGGGTACCCCAGCGCGCCTGCATGACGTCACCTTGCGAGGGTGAGGTAGGCATTCCGGTACTGGGACCCATTCTTTGCACGTCGACCACGACCACCGGGACCTCCGTCAGGGAGGCGAAGCCGAGGTTTTCCTGCTTGAGCGAGAAGCCGGGTCCCGAGGTCGCGGTCATCGCCTTCGTTCCGGTGAGCGAGGCCCCGATGGCGGCTCCCATGCTGGCAATCTCATCCTC
>CAYLPL010000137.1:0-4912 GCA_964385545.1 uncultured Clostridia bacterium
TCGGCGATGAACAGCGCGACTTCATTTCCATCGTTGCCATTCTCCATGATATTGGTGTCATCGAAGCCGAGAGAAAGCATGGTTCATCGGCCGCGCCCTATCAAGAGGCAGAGGGAGCAATAGTTGCGAGGGGAATACTGCAAAGACTTGGATTCGATGAGGTCGATGCCGAACGAGTCCGGTACATAGTCGGGAACCATCATACTTCCTCGAAAATCGACGGGTTAGATTTCCAAATACTATGGGAAGCTGATTTGTTGGAGAATTTGAAGAATAAAGAGGTGATCAACGACAAGGAAGGATTACAGAGAGTGATCGATGAAAACTTCAGGACTTCCACCGGGAAGAATCTGGCGTACAGGGAATACTTGAACGAATCCATCTAGGCCTTAGGTCCATTCGAAGCGATACCTGGGGTTTACCCGACGATCCCTCGGGATACCTGTCCCCGGATGCTGATCGGTCGAATAGGTGTGAAGTCCCCCGAAGATAGCGAGCGCTGCCTGTTACGCCTGCTATGCGTTTGGTGGTCCCCGCTCGATCAACTCAGGAGTCTGCCAGTTACCGATTACGAAAATGCTGAACGGGCGCTTAGATGCGAGTTCTCGAAAGGACCTCAGGATTTGTTCAAACGGATCTCATCTGCCTGCGTCGTCCGCGAATAGCTTGCACTTCGCTACTGAACGCTCTTCGCGAAAGGGTTCAGGCTTCCAGTATTCTGGGGTGTAGATATTGGTCTCGGTGTAACGTGGCCATTTAGGGCATGCGGACATCATCTTGCTCTCATAGAGGAGTCCAAGGTCTTGTCCGCATGCCCAGATCACCGGTTGCAATCGTCCGTCTTGTTGGCAAGCAACTAGCGTAGGTGAGTTAGTATGACGGCGTTGCACATCGGATGGATTATTGGCGGAGAATCGCGAATATCTTGAGTCCGCGCCACCACCCCGACTTCCGGTCGGATTCTCCCGTCTTAAACCCGGGGTGCGCAATACCGGCGCAAATTCTCCACCGTCCTCCCGCCGCTAGTCTCTCGAGATGATCTTAACCCCGCCCAGCATCGCATCGGGATCGATATTCACGTCCAACAATGCCGGTCCGCGATGGGACAAGGCCCGGGTTATGGCATCTTCCAGCTCGTCCTCGGATTTCACCTCGATACCCAGTCCGCCGGCGCTAGAGGCGAACTGAGCGAAGTTGGGATTTTTGAATTCGACTCCGTAGTCGGGATATCCGTCCCGGCGTTGTTCTTTCTTAATGTTCTTGAGGCAGTGGTCGTTGAAAAGAATGATAGAGATGTTCAGATCATTCGCTACCGCGGTGGTGAAGTCAGCCATGAGCATGCCAAAGCCACCGTCACCTGCGAGGCAAACTACCTGTCTTTCGGGCATGGCAAGAGCCGCGGCCAGAGCCGCCGGCAACGCGAACCCCATGCTGGCCATGGATGCTGACATCAGCGTCAGCTGTGAGTGGCAGCGGAACCTCTGGTAGAACCAGTACGTGTGATCTCCCACGTCCACCGTAACTACTGCGTCTTCCCGAAGATTCCTTTGTAAGGCCTGGATCAACCGATTTGGATGAACCGCAACCTCGCTGGCGTCGTCGCTTAGGATGTCGGATTCCCAACGGGATCGGGCATCTTCCACCTGAGTTTCCAACCCGGTCCTTCCATCGCGTTCCGAGATTCTCGGCAACAACGCTCGGATAGTCGCCGGGACATCACCGACCAGGCCGAGTTGCACGGGGAAATTCCTCCCGAGGCGGACGGGGTCATGATCGATTTGAATGATCGGTATGTCAGTCAGGAGGTTCCTCTGGCGGAAACCACTACCCAGCACCACCAACAGATCGGCTTCGGCCAGTGCCCGCGGTGCGTGGGGGTTGCCGATGGATCCGAGTACTCCCAAGGACAGCGGATGCGTCTCGGGGAACACTCCCTTGGCCCGCGAGGTCGTCGCGACCGGAGCGCGCAGGCGTGTGGCCAACCGGTAGAGGGCATCAGGATCTTCCCTCGATCCCCATCCGGCGAATAGGGCCGGCTTTTCGGCGGACTCTATCATCGATACGGCTCGCTCGAGGTCAGTCGACTCCGGCAGGGATCTCCGCCTAAATAGCCGTGTTTCCTTGTCCCATTTTTCCTCGACGGGACGCGAGGCCAGAGTATCCGTCGGCATACTCAGGACCGCCACGCCGTGGCGGCCGTATGCGGCCTTGACCGCCATTCCGAAAAGACGAGGTAGTTGCGAGGGATGGCTAAGCGTTTCTGCAAACACCGCGAAGGGACGAAACATCTCGATTTGATCAATTTCTTGGAAGGCCTCGCTTCCCAAGAAGATTCCCGATACCTGACCCACCAGGGCGAGGACGGGGGCTCGATCCGCCGCCGCGTCCATGAGACCCGTCACCAGGTTCGTCGCTCCGGGGCCAGCTATGGAGAGGCACACCCCGATTTCTCCGGTGAGTTTGGCATGGGCACTCGCCATGAAGGCTGCCGTCGATTCGTGTCGCGTGAGTACGAGTTCGATATCGGGATTCTTGCGAAGGGCCTCGACCACGGGTAGATTCGAGTCTCCGGGGATACCGAAGACCTTCCGAACTCCCAGTTCCACCAGGCTTCGGACTAGGGCATCGGCCACGTTCTCCCCTTCCGCTTGCTCCTCGGATACAGGTTCAAATGCAGCTTTTGGTGCCCCGCACACGGGGCAGGTGTACTCGGGTGGCAGATCCGCAAAGGCGACTCCTTCTTCTTCCTCGTCATATATCCAGTTACATACGGTGCATCGCATCAGCATTTGGCTTTTCTCCCTCCTTCTGGGTGCTTGACCGTCCGTATTCGACGTCGAGCCACCCGCCGATGATTTCGTGTGAACGCTGATCTCAAGAGGTTGGGTCATGTTTCGGCGCGTTCGGGATTCGTGGTCCTCTAATGATTACTACCCCAATACCGGTACGATATCCATCAATTCCATAAGCACCACGGTAGTACCCGCGCAACGCTTTCCGTTGATGGCGCTAACCATCGGGTGCGAAAGCCAGTGGAGGTGACCCGGTATTGCCCTCGCGCGGTGCCCACAAGTTTGCTTGGCGGAAGAGAGGGTTAACTATTTCATTAGTGGGGCGAAAAAGATCGTGGCAGATAACTGGCGGACGTTTTTTCAATACCCGGTGCAGGGGCATCGCCTATTCCTCGCGAACGAGGGCCCCGAAGGCGTGATCGCTGATGCTCCCGGGCCAAATCACCTCGACCTGTATTCGGGGGACTGTGGCATGGATTACTGGCAGAGCGGGTGGGAAGGGCCGGAGTGAATTCCGACGATTACACATGTAGCAACCTCGGTGATGCTACCGGCCTTCATCACATCGTCCCGGCAGATAGGAGTGATGATTCTTGGCAGAAATCAAGTGTGCAGAATGTGGCGTTGAAGCCGGCGAGTCAACCAGGGGTTGGACTCACTGTGAAGAATGCGATACCTACTATTGCCCGAAGTGTTCCGGTTCGTTTCGGCGCGAAAAGGAAGATATTGACCAACTCAGAGAGGGCAGGGCCTGGGATCGCGTGCGCATTCTCTGCCCCCGGTGTCGCACAGAAATGGCCCACGTGGATAGCATTTAGTCCCAAATAGCATCTTGCTACGCCAATGTTCGCGGAAGGATGGACGATTTCTCATTTGATGCGAACGTATTCATCGTCGCAGACCTAGGTGGCGTACCCTTAAAACATGCTCTTGGGAAGATACGGGAGCGACGGGTTCTTGCCAGCGGTAATTAAGAGGGTGGTATTCGGTCTTCGCGAAGGTCATGGCGTAGTCGTCACGCGATGACGAAAAGGCGGGCGAAATTGGAATGCATCCGATCTCGATCCATTGTTCTGATGAACTGGCAGGGAGGGTACGTCAAGGGACTAGGTAGCTCCAAGGGGATTCCGAAGGGTCTCAAGGGAAGTTGGCGACGAAAGAGGTGTTGATCCTGGTGTCCAAGTCCGAAAGCCGCACCAAGGTTGCAGTGGTAAAGGCCCAAAACCGTCACGACGGGGTTCGTAGAAGCATAGACATGCTGGGGATTAATCCCGTGGACGGCAAGAACGTTCTGTTGAAACCGAACTTCAACACGGCGGATCCATATCCGGCTTCCAGCGATATCGATACCGTGAGGGAACTCATCTTGTATCTGCAGGAAATGGGAGCCGAGAGCATTACCATAGGAGAACGCAGTGGTCCTCCCCTGAGCCGAGAGGTCATGGAAGAATGGGGTGTCTTTGAATTGGCGGCCGACCTTGGCGTGGAGGTGGTCAATTTCGACGAGCTTTCGCCGGAAGACCTGGTAAAGGTGGATGTGCCAGGGAGCCATTGGGAGGACGGATTCTTGGTCCCCCGTATGGTAAAAGAGGCGGAATGCCTGGTTCTCACTCCATGCCTGAAGACTCATCGCCCCAGTAAGAGCTTTACCATGGCCTTGAAACTCGCGGTAGGTATCGTTCCGAAGGCCGGGACCACGTATATGAAAGAACTGCATAGTTCGCCTAATATCCGGAAGATGATCGCCGAAATCAACGTGGGTTATGACCCCGATTTGATCGTGCTCGACGCCATGGAGGCCTTCGTCGACGGTGGTCCGAGTACCGGGACGAGAAAACGCGCCGATCTATTCCTCGCCGGGACGGATCGTATTGCCATCGATGCCGTGGGAGTGGCGATTCTAAAGGTCCTGGGATCCACACCCGAGATCATGGATCAGGATATATTCGCCCAGCAACAGATCAGCAGGGCCGTAGAACTGGGACTCGGTATAAGCTCGCCCGAGGATATAGAGATACTCGCGTCTGAGCCCGTCGATGAAGACTTCGTCGGTAGAATTCAAAGCGTGCTCAACGAGGGTTGAGGAATGACGGATATGTGAATACCGGAAGCACTCGAAC
>CAYLPL010000138.1:0-4905 GCA_964385545.1 uncultured Clostridia bacterium
CCGACTCTTCGCCGTCGTCGGAGGATTCCGCATCCCCGGCATCGTCGCCATCCTCGTCGGCCTCGGACTCGTCGTCCTCATCCTCATCGTCATCGTCATCGGTCGCCGAATCCTCGTCATCGCCCGACTCTTCGCCGTCGTCGGAGGATTCCGCATCCCCGGCATCGTCGCCATCCTCATCGGCCTCGGACTCGTCGTCCCCCTCGTCATCACCATCGTCATCGGTTGCGGGATCCGAGTCCTTTTGTTCCACCTCGATTTCGGCATCATCCGGTTCGGCAGCCAGGACGGCTGGAAGCGAGCTCAAAGCTACGAGCAAGGCCAACAGGCACAGTACAGCGAGCATCTTCATTCTCATGAGTATTACCTCTCTTTCCATTTCGACTTGGTTGTCGGCGATAGGCGCCCGCCCATTATGATCAATGGCTTCTCGATATTGCATTATGCGTAAGCGTTTTGGCACCTCAAATGAAAAACCGGCTGCGATTTAGCAGCCGGTTTCACCCTGACTCCCCGCGGTCCCTGGGTGACCAATTACGGACCGCATTTCATAGTCTCTGCATGGGTTACATATTTAGATTAGTCCGTTACCTCAGTCTTCACTCCATCTTCACGTCATCCAGGGCAGCCCTCACCACCAATCGCTGGCGCGCCGAGCCAGGGGGATGACAGGTGGTAAGCGTCAACTTGGGTTCCTCCGTCGGATCCACGACTTCCCAGGCATTGCTGGCTACGGGATACACTTGTTCTACGAGATACCTATACTCCGCCACGGGTGATGAAAAGATGATCTCATCTCCCTCTTCGAGCCGATCTACATTGCGGAACCAGGCTCCGTAGGTAGTCCTATGACCGGCAACCGCGACATTGCCTTCTCGACCGGGACGCGGGTTATCCGGATAAAATCCGGGACCCTGGGCCAGGGTGTCCAAATCGACACCTTCCAGCACCACCGCCTCTATCTCGAGCTTGGGGATAATGATGATGAAGGGACCATCATCTGCGGGCAGGACCTCGTCTTCGGGTTCCTCAGGCTCTTCGGGCTCTTCTGCAGAGGGACGAGGAGGCTTGATCGGTCGGTCTTCCATGACCACGACCGGGTTTTCCCAGGAGGCCTGGGCTTCGCGCATGAGCCTATCCTGATGGAAATGTGAGTAGACGACCCCGTAGCCATAATGCACCACAAAAGCCACTCCCACCACCATCAGAAAAACCCCGAGATATGAGTGAGCCTTCCTGCTCATTCCGCGCGTCCACCCGCCGGCGGCCGAGTGCCAGCGTGAAGGACCTTACCTCCTACGTGAGAGAATTCTGTACATCACTTCTCTCCAGATTTGCAATACTTCCCACCACAAGCAACTTCTTCCTCGGCTCCGCAGAAATAATGTTCCCCATACTTCAGATGCGAAACACCCTGACAGGATCACCTCGAAAACCGATACCTATTCGTAATGCAAATCGGGCATCGGAATGCGAGTTTGCCCAACAGACCGCCAATCGACTCCAATTCGGCAGGCCCGGTCACAACCGGGATCGTCCAATCACGACCCCTCCATTTACATATATGCCGCCACGGGATCCCTTGTAGACAGCGACCCCCTGATCCTCCCGCCGGTGCCAACGGTCAGAGGAAGCATTAACCTAAGCTATTGGATACGGGAGGAGGCGTGGCCGGTGAGGAAGAGAATCGTCGGGATCATCATATCGGCGCTCATCGTGACCGGTGCATACTTCGGTGCCGGGGCCCTGGGTCTCGGGGGCAAAGCCCTCGTCTCCCTTTGCGCCCTGCTGTTCACGGTGACGTGGTGGGCCTTCCAGGTCATACCGCCCGCTTATACCGCACTCCTTTTGGTACTTTTTTTCATAACCAGTCGTACCGCCTCCACCGAAACCGTGCTGAACTACTGGATAAGCCCCCTGGCCTGGCTCATGATCGGCGCCTTCCTCATCGCACGGGCGGTAAGCCAATCGGGGCTGGCCCGCCGCCTGGCCCTCCTCCTCATGATTTATCGGGTGAGAACCCACACCCAGCTGGTCATAGCCATATACGTGCTGAACATACTCCTGGCCCTGATAATACCCATCCCCTTCCCCCGCGCCTTCATCATCATGGCCCTGGTGCGGGAAGTAATCGAACGCTCCGGCATCCCCAAACCCACGGCCCAGGCCCTGGGCTACGCGGTCTTCGCCGCCTGCATACCCGCATCCATGATGTTCCTCACCGGGGAGGCCATACTCAACCCGGTGACGGCCGCCTTCGCCGGCGGCGCCAGCTGGGGACAGTGGCTCGTGATGATGTTCTTGCCCTCGCTGTTGGTCGCGGTCCTGATGGCCTCGGCCCACTTCCTCGTGTTCCCGGGCTCGGGGAAGCTGCAGCTGCCCCTGGATCACCTCCGGGGGGAACTGGGCGAGATGGGTTCCCTCTCCCGCGCGGAAATCCGGACGATGATGTGGACGGCCCTCGCACTTATCATGTGGATGACTGACTCGATCCACGGGATCCATCCCGGCTGGGTATCGTTGGCGGTAGCCGTGGGTCTGGCGCTACCCTGGCTCGGGGACGTCTTGGGTGGCGACGACATCACCGAGGGAGTGGATTGGTCGGCGTTGATGTTCGGCACCGGGGCCCTGGCCCTGGGAGCCGTGGGCGAGGCAACCGGCCTGTCGCGGTGGCTGGTCGCCACCTTCATCCCCGAAATGGCGGGCAACTCCAACCTGATCATCCTCGCCGTCATCGCCCTGGCGGGATATTTCATGCATCTCCTGTTGGGCAGTGCGCTGGTAACCCTATCGATGCTCGCTCCACCCATGGTGTCCCTGGCGGTGGATGTGGGAATAGACCCGCTGGTACCGGCCCTGCTCATCCTCACCACCTCGGTCATGGGGGTGGCCCTGCCCTATCACAACCTCATGATCCTGGTGGGGACCGGCAAGACCGGAGGCTTCGACACCCGGGAGATAATCCGATTCTTCCCCGCGCTCACTGCCATCACCACCATCGCGGTAGCCTTCCAACTCCTATATTGGACACTGCTGGGGATCATCTGAGGAAACCCAGGAGGTTCTTGCGCCCGCTAGGCGGAGGGCGGCCCGATGTGCCCGCCACTCCAGGGCATCGTCCAGTTCCCCAAGCAGCAACTCGGGATATCGGCGTCGCAGTGCCCGTCCGATCAATAGATCGGCGAAATGGGGGTTTTTGGGCAACAGGGAACCGTGCAAATACGTCCCGAAGACATTTCGATATACCGCCCCCTCGGTACCATCTTCGCCGTTGTTGCCGAAACCCGACGTCACCCGGGCCAACGGTACGCAGCCGGATCCCAGGTACGTCCGCCCCCCGTGATTCTCGAACCCCACCAGGGTCCCCGGAGTGGGCAGGTGGTCCGATTGGCACGCCGCATTGCCGATCAACCGCTTCGCTCCCGCCTCGGTGTGAACGTCCAGGATACCAAGACCCGGGATCCGCCGACCCGACGGGGTAAGGTAGTGATGTCCCAGAAGCTGGTACGCCCCGCAAACGGCGAGGAAAACCGCGTCCCCCTCCACCGCCGCCTCGAGTTCCCCTCGGCGCGGCTGCAAATCAGGCCAGACCAGCTCCTGTTCGCGATCCTGGCCGCCCCCCATGAACAAAATATCGCATTCGGAAAAATCGAAGGACTCTCCCAGGCGCAGTTCGAGGGATTCAACCTCTATACCCCGCCAGCCGCACCTGCGCCTAAGCGCGATGACGTTGCCGCGGTCGCCATATAGGTTCATTAGATCGGGATACAGGTGTCCTATCTTCACGTACAAGGGTTCACCCCCGCCACATCTCCCTCACCAGGCCGCGTCGCTGCAGTTCTCCCCGAAGGTCCAGCATGGCCGTATACGTCAGGAGCGCGTAAACCCGCCGCCCCCCGGGACAGAGATCTACGGCCCGCTTCAACGCGGACCCGCCCTGTCCCTCGATTTCCACGGATGACGTTTCCACACCACCATATTTCAACCGTACCGCCATATCTTCGGCCCGCGTCCCGGTGACCACCACGGGCAAATTTTCCGTTTCGGCCAACAACTCGAAATCGACATCCCAAAGCCAGGAAATGTCCCGTCCGTCGGCCAGATTATCGTTTATCCCCACCACCAAAGATCCCGCCTCGGCATCGTCCAACACCGCCCGCAGGATCTGGTTGAAACCCACCGGGTTCTTGGAAAGCGCCAGGACCACCTCCCGCCCCCCGACGTTCAGGCGTTCCATCCTGCCGACGGCACCGCCGAAATCCTCCAGTCCCTCCTTTATCGCCGCCGGCCCCACGCCGGCGACCCTGGCCGCCGCGGCGGCCGCCACGGCGTTATAGGCATTGTAGGCCCCGCGGATGGCCAACGTCACCTCGATCGATTCGCCGCCCGCGAACTCCAACCTCATGCGCACGGAACCTCCGCTCCCGGGGAGCTGCACGCCCACCACCTCTCGCTCGGGCCGCGACCAACCGCAACCGGGGCAGCTGTAATCGCCGAGGTGCCCGTAGTTCCTGGTACGATACTGGAAACGCTCGCCGCAACGGGGGCAAAACTGGGTATCCAGGCCGCCGACTTCCGCGTCATCTTCCCTTCGATTCTCGGGCAGGGGATCGAATCCGAAGGTTATCGGCTCCACTCCCACAGGCAGAGTCTCCATCAACCCCGCCACCAGCGGATCATCGACGTTGAGACAGGCAGCGCACCGTATTCCTGCCAGGCCCTCGCGTACGTAGCCCACGGTGTGATCCAGTTCCCCGTAACGGTCCAGCTGGTCGCGAAAGAAATTGGTCACCACCGCCACCTCCGGCGCCATTTCCTCCACCAACCGGGGCATGGTGGCCTCGTCAACCTCGGCCACCACCGCGTCCACCGTATGCGACCTTGTAGCGGTGCGGTTCCGTGAAT
>CAYLPL010000139.1:0-4871 GCA_964385545.1 uncultured Clostridia bacterium
GCTACGAGGCTAAGCAAATGGATGGGGAACTTGGGGAATTGTTTCGGGCATTGTCGGATCCCACTCGCCTCAGATTGCTAACCATGTTGCGTGCGGATCTTTGCGTGGGAGAGCTGGCGAAGCGCGCCGGGGTATCGGAGTCCACGGTGTCCCAGCATCTGGGCATCTTGAGGCGCGCCGGGCTCATCACCGGAGAAAAGCGGAGCTATTGGACTCATTACACTGCCAACACCGCCGAACTGCGCGAGATCGCGGCGCGGCTCGAGGGATTGGCGGAACTTTTGGATGAACCGGCGGATAATTGCGAAGTGGAAGATTGCTGCCCCGAATCCGACTGCGACCATGGCCGGGGGGGCGACCGATGAATGTCTCGCCCGTCATAGAGGTCGAAGACCTCGCCAAACACTACGGAGAAGTGGTGGCCCTCGACGGGGTCACCTTCTCCGTGTCACCGGGAGAGATCTTCGGCTTCCTCGGTCCCAACGGGGCCGGAAAGACCACCACCATCAATTGCCTGACGGGCCTCGCTCGACCCACCGCCGGCAAGCTGGCCGTTCTCGGATTGGAGTACCCACATGGGCTCTCCCGGGCCCAGGAATCCATCGGCGTCGTGCCTGACGAAAGCAACCTCTACCCCGAGATGGACGGCTTCGAGAATCTCGTCTTCTGCGCCGCACTGTACGGAATGCCGCCGAAAGCACGGGAACGGAGGGCGCGAGAGCTCCTGGAGCTGTTCGACCTGGCCGATGTGGGTTCGCGCCCCTTTGGTGCTTATTCCAGGGGTATGAAAAGGAAACTAACCATCGCAGCCGGTCTGATCCACGATCCCGAGGTGCTCTTTCTCGACGAACCCACCACGGGTATCGACGTGGCGAGCGCGCGCGGGATTCGTCGCCTGTTGGCCGATCTCAATTCAGAGGGGTTGACGATCTTTCTCACCACTCACTACATCGAGGAGGCCGAAAGGCTTTGTCACCGCATAGCCTTTTTGGTCGCGGGGAAAGTGGTCCGCATCGACACCACGGACAATCTCCTGGCGGAAGCAGACGGGTCGACTTCACTTACCTTCGTCATGGATGACGATGCGTCGACCGCAGCGAGGGTGCTTCGCGAAGCCTTCCCGGAACTGATCGTATCGCCCTCCGAAGGCGGTAGGGTAAGTGTGACCTCTGAGACCGAGATGGATCTCATGCCCCTGATGCGGACCCTGGACGATGCCCAAATTGCCGTCTACGAGGCGCGCATCGAGCGCCCCAGCCTGGAGGACGTTTTCGTTAGGATTACCGGAATCGAAGCCGGAGACATGAAGGAGAAGGAAAGGGGGAACAACGCATGAAAGCGATCCGGGCCCTTTGGGCAATATTCCGAAAGGACATGCAAAACTACTATCTCAAGCCGCCAAACATCAGTTGGGGCATCGTGTTCCCCATTTCCTGGACCCTGATGTTCTTCCTCAGATCCCGCGGGGCACCCCTCGACGTCAAGGACCTGCTGCCCGGCGTCATGGCCATGTCCGTGTTGTTCGGTACCACCTCCATGCTCGCCGTGACCATAACCTTCGAAAAGCGCAGCCGCTCCTTCGACCGCCTGCTTTTGGCACCGATAGATCTCAACCTGCTCATGTTCGCCAAGACGTCGGGAGCTATAGCCTTCGGGACGGTAAATTCCCTCGTGCCGGTAGTACTCGCGGCATTTTGGGCGGATCTTTCCGGGACCAATTGGTTGGCCGCGATACCGGCGATACTGCTAATCGCTGCCAGCTCCACGTTCCTGGGACTTCTCATCGCTGTCTCGGTAAAGGAAGTATTCGAGGCGCAAACCTTCTCCAATTTCTTCCGGTTCCCGATGATATTCCTCTGCGGCCTCTTCTTGCCCCTCACTGATATACCAGTGGTAATTCGCCCCCTGTCCTACGCGCTGCCCCTGACCTACGGCAACGACCTGCTACGCCACGCCTTCCTGGGTGCGGGGTCCCTCAACCCCCTCATCAGCTGGTTGGCCCTGGCGGGCTTTACCGCGGGTCTTTTCGGGATGAGCATCCGCAACGCGAGGCGAAGCTGGATCTCCTAAGATGACGAAATGACGGCGCGTTCACCCGGGTCGATGACACCCGGGTGAACGCCACCGATACGAGAACGCGCGAATCCGACCGGGGAAATGCGGGACCCCGGTTTCGGAGACACCCCCATGGAACCCCGCACTCGGACCTGGATGACCGATACATTGGGAGTTGATAGGTATGTCGAAAGCGATCGAGGTATCGAACCTAAAGAAATCCTTCGGCGATTTCCGCGCCGTGGACGGGGTCTCCTTCTCCGTGGATCACGGGGAAATCTTCGGCTTCTTGGGACCCAACGGAGCCGGCAAGACGACCACCGTCCGTATGGTGACGGGAGTGCTGGAGCCCACCGCGGGAGACATCTTCCTCAACGGCCATGACCTTCGACGGGAAGGGGACTCGGCCAAGACCCACATAGGCGTGGTGCCGGAATTGGCCAACGCCTACCTCGATCTGACCGCCCTGCAAAACCTCACCTTCACCGCCGAGCTTTACGGTCTGATCGGCCGCGAAGTCAGGATGAGGGCGGAAGAATTGCTGGACATGTTCGGGCTGGGAGACCGAAAGCACGACAGGGTGGGCACCTTTTCCAAGGGTATGATGCAGCGAGTGATACTGGCGATGTCACTGGTGAACGATCCGGATACGATCTTTTTGGACGAACCCTGCGGGGGCCTCGACGTGCAGGGAAGCCGTTTCATGCGGAGCATGATCAGGCGCCTCAACGAAGAGCGCAACACGGTATTCCTCACAACCCACGACATCGCCGAGGCCAACGAACTGTTCCACAGGGTTGCGAACATCCACCACGGAAGAATTCCCGCCATAGCTGCCCCGGCGACCCTGAAGACAACCTTCGAGAGCACACGGTCTCTCGAGATCGCATTTCGAGAACGGATAGAGGGCATACCCGAACTGCCCGGTGTACTCCGAACCGAAAAACGCGGCGACAAGTGGCGCCTTTACACCAGGGACCCCCACCGGGCCCTGCTTGGAGTCATCGAATACATCCAAACGGTCCCGGACGCCGAAATCGAAACCCTGAATACCCTCGGCCCTGACCTGGAAGAGGTATTCATTCGCCTGACCGGAGGGGATACGGGATGACCATGCGGCTGCGCTGGCGACAGGTAATCGCCATCTGTAAGAAAAACATGCGGATATACTATTCGGAACCGCCGGTTCTGATCTTCGGACTACTATTCCCCTTCGTCCTCTTCGCCGCCTTCGCCCTGGGACGGGGTATCCCGCCGTCGGGACTGGTTCCGGGGCTGCTCGGGATCACCCTCTTCTTCACCGCATCCTCGGTGGGACCTTTTATCACACCCTGGGAAACCCGGACCAAGACCCTGGAGAAACTCCTCACCAGCCCGATCTCGGTGACCATATTGGTGCTCGGCGACGTACTGGCCGCCGTAATCTTCGGTGCGGCCGTGGCGGCCTTCGTCACCCTGGTTGCCGTTTTGGCCTTCGGGGTTGGAATCCCCTACACGTTCCTGTTTGCGGCCAACGTGGTGGTATCGTCCTTTTGCTACGCCTCTTTGGGGAGCATGTTCTCGGCGCTTCCGACGGACAAGCCGGCAAACGTGATGATGCTCTCCAATGTCATCCGCCTCCCGATCATCTTCATTAGCGGTGTATTCGTACCGTTGGAACAGTTGCCGGACTGGGGGAGAACACTCTCCTTCGCATCACCGGTTACCTATACGACTGATCTGATGCGCTCTAGCATCGGAGACGGTGCCGTGATGTCCCCGGTTTTGGCCATGGTCGCCCTGGTGGCCTTCACGATACTGTTTCTCGCCGCCAGCATATACTTCCACGGCAGGACAATCCGGGGACGGATCTGAGGAAGTAGGCGAGGAAGTGGATTCGACAAACCGGGACGAAGGGCAAGCCCCCGTCTTAAAGCGATCCGCGGGGGCGGAACCGGGGCATGCCCGAGGGCTTTGCCCTCGACCTTGCGAAGATCCGGTGGGGGAAATGCCCGCCGGCATTCTTTAACACGTAAATTGGGAGGACGTCGCCAACTCCCCGTTGCCCCTCGCCACCCGGTGAAATAGACTAGTGGATGACGGTTCTCGGCCACGTTCAGATTCGGCGGACGCGGTGTCCGCATTTCCCGGGAGGGTGAAAAGTCCTGCAGGCAGCCGATAGATCTCCCATTCTCTTCGTCGTCAGTGGCCCCTCCGGAAGCGGTAAGGGTACGGTGATCGCTCATCTGGTCGATAGGTTCGCCGATCTCCGAAGAATCGTCACCTACACCACCAGGAATCCCCGGGAAGACGAGATCGACGGAGTACATTATCGATTCATCTCCGAGGATAGATTCCACGAGCTTCGTCGAGAGGGTAAGATTTTCGAATGTGAACGGGTGTACGAGGATTACTACTATGCCTCGCCCACCGACGTCCTCTCGCACGGGGTGGATCGTATCATCGAGGTTGACTACAAGGGTCACCGCAAGTTTCGCGCCGCGTATCCGACGACCGTCTCCATCTTCCTCCTCCCACCCTCGCTGGAGGAATTGGAACGACGCATCAGGAGCCGGTCTCCCGAGGACAATATGAAGTCACGGCTCGCGAACGCCCGCGAACAGATAAGCCGGTGTGGCGAATACGATTACCTCTTGGTCAATAACCGCCTCGAACCTACACTGCAACGCGCCCGGGCCATCGTCACGGCGGAGCGGGTTCGCGCTGAGAGGGAGAGCCTGCTGAGAAATTGGGATATACCAGATCGCCTCTCCGTGAGAGGAAATGCGGAAGAACCCGTTCAGTAAAGGTCCGCGGGCGGGATCAGGCGGACTCAT
>CAYLPL010000140.1:0-4822 GCA_964385545.1 uncultured Clostridia bacterium
CCTGCCCCACATTATGTGGCCGATGGCCCTGTTGTCCAGGGTAGTCTCGGGACGGATCTATTGGTGCGTTAGGAGAAAGCATTCGCGGTCGCGTGACGCCTAAGGGAGAGGGGCGGTAAATGAACAGGATTGCCATCGGACAGATTAGCCCCGAGACCAACGCTTGTAGCCCGATTCCCACGGACATGGCCCGATTCGATCAGCGCACCCTTGCGAGGGGTGAGGGGATGCTGGCGATGTTCGGCGAGACAAGGACCCCGCTGGGTGGTTTTCTCCGGGCCTGCGAGGAGGCGGATTGGACTCCGATACCCACCATCTCGGCCGCGGCTGTGCCCTCGGGCCTGGTAACCGCCGGGGCCTTCGACGCTTTGCTCGGTGAACTCACGGAGCGCATAGAGGAGGCAGCGCCCGTCGCGGGAATTCTCCTTGCTCTCCACGGAGCCATGGTCGCGGAGAACGCCCCGGACGCCGAAGGGGCCATATTGTCGGCCGTTCGCGAGGCAGTGGGAGACGACGTACCAGTGGTCTGTACCCTCGATTATCACGCAAACGTGACCGACACCATGGTGCGAGAGGCGACCGGCCTATTCGGGTACAATACGTATCCCCACGTCGATGGATACGAGCGCGGTTTGGAGGCGGCGGGGTTTTTGAACCGGCTGTTGCGCGGGGAGATCCGACCGACCACCCGGTTGCGCCGTCCCGACATAGCCCCGGCCGTGGTTCCGGCGAGGACGGGATGGGGTCCCATGAAAGAACTGATGGAACGCGCTTTCGAATGGGAGGAACACCCCGACGTCGTGAATGCGAGTGCCTACGGCGGATTCGTCTATTCGGACATACCCGAAGCCGGGCTGGCTTTTCTTGCCACCACCGACGGCGATCCCGATCTGGCGACGGAAATAGTGGAAGATCTGTCGGGACGAGCCTGGGAGATCCGCGGGCAATTCGTCGCGGAGATGATGTCCCCTTCAGAGGCCGTCTCCCGCGCGCTGGAGATCGAGGGTGCGCCGGTAGTCCTGGCGGATGTTGCAGATAACACCGGTGGTGGCGCCTCCGGCGACGGCACAGCCGTTTTGAAAGCGCTAGCCGATGCCGGCTGGCCCGATGCCGCGGTGATAACCATTCCCGATCCGGAGGCCGTGGCTCACGCCTTCAGTGTGGGTATCGGCGGCGTCTTCGATTGTAAGATCGGGGGGAAAATTGACGATCTCCACGGGCATCCGCTGCGCGTGCGGGGTAACATCCGCGTCCTATCTGACGGGGAGTTCGTCCATCGCGGTCCCATGTCGACGGGGCTGAGGTCCTACATGGGACGTAGCGCGGTGGTGCGGGTCGGCGAGACCGACATCGTGATCAACGAAAACCGCTTCCAGCCCGTCGATCCCGCGGCCCCGCGGTCGGTGGGAGTCGACCCGGCACATAAGAAGGTAGTCGTTTTGAAATCCGCGGTCCATTATCGCGCCTCCTACGAACCCCTGGCCGCGGAGATCATCGAAGTGGACGGGCCCGGCCTGTCCAGTCCCAACCTGGAAAGATTTCGTTTCAGAAACCTAAGACGACCAGTCTTCCCACTGGACGAAATGTGAGCGGGGTGGAAACTTTGAAGTCGATGCCATTCGCTTTCGAAGATGTCGAAGGGGCCCGACGGAAGCTTCGCGGAGTGGCGATCAGAACCCCATTGCTCAAATCTCGCGACTTGGACTTCCCGGGATCGCTGCATCTTAAGGCCGAGAACCTGCAGCTTACGCACGCCTTTAAGTTCCGCGGGGCATACAATCGCGTCACTTCACTTACGCCCGCAGAACGCGAACGGGGTCTCATCGCTGCCTCGAGCGGTAACCACGCGCTTGGGCTCTCCTTGGCGGGGGCGATGACCGACGCCAAGGTGACGGTGGTTATGCCCGAGGATGCTCCCGAGGTCAAGGCCGCGGGTTGTCGCGCCTACGGTGCGGAAGTGCTGCGCCGCGGGGAAACCTACGATGACGCCCTGGCCTTTGCGACGGATCTGGCTTCGCAAAGGGGTTATACCTATGTTCAATCCTTCGACGATCCCGTCGTGGCGGCCGGTCAGGCGACGGTGACCTGGGAGATCGTCGAAGACCTCCCGGATCTGGATATCCTGGTGCTCCCCATCGGCGGGGGAGGCCTGGCCACGGGAGCCCTGGGATTCCTGCATACCGCCCCGGAAAGTGTCATACCCGCCCGCAAAACTCCGCTTGACCAGATCAAAGTGGTGGGTGTCCAGGCGGAGGGGGCGGCCTCGATGGTGGCCTCCGTGCGCCGTGGTGAGCGCATGAAACTCGCGGAGATATCCACCCTGGCCGACGGGATCGCGGTCAAACAACCCGGCCGCATTACCTTCGAGGCCGTGGCCGGTTTGATCGATGAACTGGTGACGGTGTCGGACGAAGAAATGCTTGGCGCCGTGGCCCTGCTGGCGACGAGGGAAAAGATGGTGGTCGAGCCGGCTGGAGCGGCGGCCGTGGCCGCCGTGCTTGCGGGGCGAGGGATGACGTTGGCCAATTGCGCGTCGAACGGGCATCGGGTGGCATGTATATTGTCCGGAGGCAATCTGGAAAAGGACATGTTACTGAACGCGCTGCGGCCCGGGGAAAGGGAAGATGAGGGTGAAGGTTTATGATTCACCGTTTGGCTTACGGACGAGATCACGTCGAGTTATGTCTGGATCACGCACCGCGTTCAGTGCTCTTGCCGGACGTGAGACATCCCGGTGAAGGGGAGATGGCGATAATCCGCCGTTCTCTGGCCCAACCGGTGGGTTCGCCGCCGCTTAGGGACCTGGTGTCCCCGGGCGAGCGGGTCGTGGTGGTAATCAGTGACTTGACGCGCCTTTGGGTCCGCCAACACCTCTTCATACCGGAGATTATCGGGGAACTCCTCGCCGGGGGTGTCCGGGAACGAGATATCACGTTGCTCGCCGCCACCGGAGATCATCGCGGACACCGGGAAAAGGAATGGCCCATCCTCGTGGGTGAGGACGTGCCACCCTCCATATCGCGAGAGGATCACGACGCGAGAAACGACGTCGCCAACGTCCCGGTGGGAACCACCTCCCGCGGTACTCCCGTGGCGATAAATCAAAGGGTTTTGGATGCCGATCGAGTGGTCCTGACCGGGGGCATAGTGTACCATTTCCTCGCCGGCTTCAGTGGTGGAATGAAGGCATTACTGCCCGGAGTAGCCGCCTACGAGACCATCATGGCGAACCACTCCCTGGCGCTGGCCGATGGGGGAGGTTTGCAGCAAGACGTAGCCGCGGGAAAGATGGAGGGGAATCCTTGTAGCGAAGATATCTGGGAAGGCGGCGCCATGATCGGGCCGGACTTTTGCTTCAACGTCATCGTCGACGACGACACGCATCGAATAGTGGATGCCGTGGCGGGGGAGGTTCACGACGCCCATCGCAGGGGTCGAGAGGCGGCGAGCGAGCGATGGGGGGTGGCGATAGATAGCCCGGCCGAGGTAGTGTTGGCTTCCTCCGGCGGTTACCCGAAGGATATCAATCTCTACCAGACCTACAAGACCTTGTATGGTGCACGCCGTGCGGTTTGTGAAGGCGGCACGGTGGTAATCGTGTCTCAGTGCTCCGAGGGAATGGGCAACGATGATTTCGCCGCCATGCTTTCGGATCACGACGACAATGAGCTTCGCGAGGCCAAACTCCGCGAACATTTCACCATAGGCGGATATATGGCCTATCACGCATCCCTGATGGCGCAAGAATGTGATGTCGCCCTGGTTTCCGACATGCCGGTAGATGAAGTTCGATCGGCGGGTATGATGGGTTTTGATGATCTTGCCCGAGCCATGGAATTCGTCTGCGAAAAGCACGGTGATGGATTCGATTACTACATGATGCCGTCGGGAAGCATTCATCCGGTGATTGGCGAAGGAGGGAAATCCTGACATGCCCCCCGAGGGATGGGACCGTGGTTACGTACAGGTATATACCGGAGACGGAAAGGGTAAGACCACCGCTGCCTTGGGATTGGCCCTGCGGGCGATCGGGCGCGGCCTCAAGGTCCTCATGATTCAATTCATGAAGCACTGGGGATACGGGGAGCACCTGGCCGCGAGACGGCTGGAGCCGGATTTGGAAATCGTTCAGGCGGGGAAACCCTATCTCATCGCCCGCGAAGAGGATCTTGACGAGGAGACCCGCGAGGCCCTCGGGGACGAAGTGGTGGTATTCCCTCCTGGGAAACCACCGGAGGAGGTGGTGCGCCTGGCGCGCGACGGCGTTAAACTTGCCCGCCGAGCCTTAGAAGACGGGGAAGTAGATCTCCTGATCCTGGACGAGATCAATGTGGCCGTGCACTACGACCTCATATCGATCGACGACGTGTTGGACCTGATCGATTCACGTCCCCCCGCGATGGAGTTGGTTCTCACCGGGCGCTGTGCCCCAAAGGAACTGGTGGAACGCGCCGATTTGGTTACCGAGATGAAAGAGATCAAGCACTACTATCGCCGGGGTGTCATGGCCCGTCGCGGGATTGAGGAATGATATCAACTCTCCGGTATAAGTAAGGCCCTAACTGGGGAACCGTCGGCCCCGGCGATCTTCAGGGGTGCGGCGAGCAGCCGGTATTCGCCGCCGGCGACTTGCGACAGATCCAAGAACTCCAGGAGATTGCTGCCACAGCGGCCGCAGGCCTCGTGCGCGGGCCTCGTTTTGCTGTCGAAGGCCTCCACGCCAGGCCCGTCGGTTCCCAACAGGAGCACACCGCGTCGCGATAGCAATTCCACCGTCCCCGGCAACAGGTAGCGGAAATCGCCGGCGCCCGGCCCCGCCGGC
>CAYLPL010000141.1:0-4743 GCA_964385545.1 uncultured Clostridia bacterium
AAAGACTACGTGGCACAGTTTATGTTCAATACTCCGCCGGGTACCTCTTTCGCCATGGACGTAGCCAAGATGTTGGCTAAACTCGATCTGATTTCGCAATTGGAAGACGGGGGGTTCAGGGTCTGGCGCCAGGTGCGAACCGGACTATTCAGTTTCCCCACCGATCCTGATATGGCGCGGGGACAGCTCGCCTATTCCACCGTAGCCCAGATGACCCTGAAACCTCATATAGTCCACGTCGTTGGATACACCGAGGCCGATCCCGCCGTCGACGCGGGGGAGGTTCTGGAGAGCGTCAGGATCGCGCGCCAGGTCATAAAGGAGAGCCTGTTTGGACTACCCGATCCTTCCCTGGATCCGGCGGTCGCAAAGCGGCGTCGGGAGCTGGTCGAGCAGGCCCAGTTTCTACTGGACGCCATTGGTGCCCTCGATCCCGGCAGGAAAGATGCCCTCACCGACCCTGAGGTGTTGGCTCGGGCGGTTCGCCTGGGGGTCATGGATGCCCCTCATCTGGCTGGGAACCCCGCCGCGGCCGGTAAGGTGCAAACCAGGATGATCGACGGAGCCTGCCGCGCCGTGGATCCCGATACCGGCGAACCCATCGATGAAAAGCGGCGCCTCAAATCCCTCGGTTCTTGAGAGCACAACGGCGACGTTCGCCATCGCCCCCTTTTGACATTTCTTGCCCATCGGCAACGAATCTCTTCGATCGATACGAGGAGAAGGGGGCGGAAGCGTAGCGTCGCTTGGGGCCATCACTCCGTCGTGATAGAATCACGGTAAATGCGACATGGAGGTGGGGCATGAAGCTGTCTTTTACGAAAATGCACGCCGCCGGAAACGATTACATATACGTCGATGGGGTGGAGCGCCGCCTACCCGAAGTCGACTGGCCGACCGTTTCCCGTGAGCTGTCCCGCCGACACCATTCTGTGGGCTCCGACGGACTCATCCTGATCCTTCCTTCCCGGGAAGCCGACTTTGCTATGCGCATATTCAACGCGGATGGTAGCGAAGGCGATATGTGCGGCAATGGCGTCCGTTGCGCCGCATCCTACATCTGGGAGAACGGTTTCATCGGAGTCGACACCTTCAAGATAGAAACGCGCAACGGACCGGTAGAGGTCACCGTCGTCCCCAGGAACGGAGGACTTTGGGTCTCGGCCAAGCTCCGTCCCCCACAGTTTCGCCTGGAAGATATCCCGATGCTCGGAGACCCCACGGGAGGGACCGGAAGCGACGAGGGATTCGACTCGCACCTGGAGGTGCTCGGGCGCCAACTTCCCGTCGACGGTGTGCGGGTCGGCAATCCCAATTGCGTGATATTCGTGCGAGACGCAGCGCGGGTAGATCTCGAGCAGCTCGGTCCATTGCTGGAAACCCACGAGCGATTTCCCGAGGGAACCAACGTGGAATTTGTCCAGGTCATCGACGATAACACGCTCCGGGTTCGAGTGTGGGAACGCGGTTCCGGCGTTACTATGGCCTGCGGTACCGGTGCAGCCGCCGCCGTGGTATGCGCCTCGAGAAGGAACCGTTGCGCCTCCCCGACGAAAGTACAAATGCCGGGCGGCACTCTACAGGTAAGCTGGAACGGGAGAGAGGATCTGATCCTCTGTGGTCCGGTGGAACGCGTGTATCGGGGATCGATCGAACTTGACGAACGATCTTTCGCTCCCGCCGGAGAGGGTAGCGAGGAGGCCGGGCCTTGAGCGTCTTCGGGCTGCGCCACATAGGCAGACTGCGCGAGGTATTGAGTGTTCTGGCGCGTCACGGGTACGGGCGCGTGGTGGCCAGACTCCCGTTGCCCTTCAATCTACCCTCGCTTCGCGGAACGCGAAGCGACGTACCCCTGCCTGCCGAAACCCGCCAGGCCCTCGAGGAACTGGGGCCGACCTTCGTAAAGCTCGGCCAAATACTCAGCACGAGGCGAGATCTCTTGGCACCGCAATTCATCGATGAATTCGAGCTTCTGCAGGAGAACGTGGCCCCCTTTGCCTCCGAGGAAGTGCGCGAGATAATTCGCGAGGATTTCGGTGGCGAAGTGGAAGACATATTCGATGATTTCGAGGCAAAACCCATCGGTGCGGCATCCATTGCCCAGGTACATGCGGCGCAGTATCGGGGCAAAGAGGTGGTCGTCAAGGTCAAGCGTCCCGGGATCGTCCGCACCGTCAGGGAAGATATGGAGATTATGAAGGTCGTCGCGGATATGGTACACGAAAACGTACCCGAACTCCGTTACTACGACCTCCCACAGTTGGCCCGCGAGTTCGGTCGCGCCCTTCGGGGAGAATTGGATTTTTGCCGTGAGGCCGACGTTCTGGAGATGTTCCGGGCTGGCTTCTCCGATTGGGATCACGTCGTAATACCGCGAGTGTACCGGGATCTGTCCTCCGATCGCGTGATCACCATGGATCGCATTCGTGGGCGTCGCCTCGCTCACCTGGAGCGTGACTCCACGATATCGCGAAGAAAGCTGGCCCGCCTCGCCCTTGCGATGTCCTTTCATCAGTTCTTCCACCTCGGGGTGTTCCATGCCGATCCCCATCCGGGCAACTTGATGATCGTAGACGATGACCGTCTCGCCCTGCTCGACTTCGGTCGGGTCGCGGTGGTGGACGAGCATATGAAGAATCAAATCACCGATCTGATGACGGGCATCATAGAGCGGGATCATTTTTTCGTAACGGATGTCGTCTTGACCATGGTCCGAAGCTCGACGGATGCCAATCGGCTGCACCTATTGCGCGATATGACCGAGCTGGTGGAGTTCAACTATCAAAAGGCAATGAAACACATCAGCATCGCGCAGATCCTCGGAGAGTTGCTCGCTCTTTTGGGACGCCACGAGTTGGTGGTGTCCGGCGAATACGTAACCCTCGTGAGTGCACTGATCACGGCAGAATCGTCCGCCCGGACCCTTTATCCGGAACTCAATCCGGTAAAAGAGATGCGGCCGTACGTCCGCAAGGCGTTCTTCGAGCGTTTCACCGCCGAGTCCACACTCCGACGATTGCGGCGCGGCGCCCGAGGCCTCTCACAAGGTCTACAGGTCATTTCGCGAGACATCCCGGCCCTGATTTCCCAGGCGAGGAGGGGAGAGTTTACCCTCAGGTTTTGGCATACAGGGCTCGACGGCTTTCTCCAAGGGCTGGATCGCATCGCCAACCGAATCACGGTCGGACTGATAACCGCCGCCCTCATAATCGCCGGATCGCTGATCATCGGGATAGATCGACCGCCACTATTATTCGGATATCCGACCCTGGGTATCGTCTCCCTGTCGGTGGCGGCGGTATTGGGATTATGGCTATTATTCACCCGGAGGTGACGAATTGACCCCGATAAGTATGACTGGATTCGGCAGCTCATCCACTACGTTTGATTCCACCACGTTAACGGTGGAGATAAGGACTCTTAACCATAGGTTCCTGGAGGTGTTCGTCCACCTTCCTTTGGATCTTCCCCGGGAGTGGGAAGCGCTATGCCGTAAGAAGATCGAGAGAGCGTTAGTTAGAGGCCGAGTGGACGTCTATATCGAGGTGAAGACGCCCCCAGAGGAAAGCAGAGTTCCGCACGTTGACACGTCGTTGGCCGAAGCTTATCATGTTGCCCTGAAAGAACTTGCGGAAACCCGCGGTTTGGTCTTAGACATTGGCATATCGGACCTGGCTAACCTACCCGGCGTGATGGAGTTGCGAGAGCGGGAATGGGACCCCGAGCGAACCAAATCCGTTCTTGCCGACACCCTCGATTGCGCTTTGGCCGAAGTACTGGAGATGCGTCACAGTGAGGGAAAATCCCTGGGAGAAGCCGTCACCAAGCTGCTGGGAGTCTTTCGAAGAGATCTCGAACTCATCGAAGATCGCGTTCCCCAGATCCAGAAGAACCGTTATCGGCAGGTATTGGAACGCGTCGAGAATCTTTTGTCGGAGGGCGGAATCGAGGTGCCCGACATATCGGGCGAGGTAGCCCTGATGGTCCAAAGAGCCAGCATTTCCGAGGAGCTGGATCGGCTCAAAAGCCACGTAGATCAAGTGGAAGAGCTTCTCCTAGACGACGGTGCCGTGGGACGCAGGCTCGATTTTCTGATCGGTGAAATGGGACGAGAGAGTAACACCATTGCCGCCAAGATCGATGATGCAGAACTAAACCGAGTTGCCCTGCAAATGAAGGCGCACCTGGAGGATATGAAGGAACAGGCGCGAAATATCGAATGAACGCGAGGAGGCCAATCATGAATGGAGTCATCCTGGTAAACATAGGATTCGGCAACATGGTTTCGGCCAACAGAGTCGTCGCCATAGTGAGCCCCGAGTCCGCGCCCATCAAGCGCACGATCAGTGAAGCGCGTGCCGAGGGCAAACTGGTCGACGCCACGTACGGTCGCAGGACGCGGGCGGTAATCATTACCGACAGCGGACACGTGGTACTGTCGGCGGTGCAGCCCGAGACGGTGGCCGGGCGTCTTCAGGTCCAGCAACGAGGCGGAGAAATCGAGGAGTGACGATGCACGGCGAGATGGACGAGCTGTCCATCTGCGCGGTCTGAACACTCTTTTGCGAAGGAGTGCGATGTTTCCCTCATGGTAAGACGAGTGCTACTCACCCCGGATCAATTGATCGCCGGGGGTCACAACAAGTACGCTTTGACGATCGCGGTGGCCAAACGGGCCCGTCAGATTCATGATGGTTCTCCGGTGATGGTGGATACCGACGCCGCCAAACCGGTGACCTCCGC
>CAYLPL010000142.1:0-4691 GCA_964385545.1 uncultured Clostridia bacterium
CGGTGACAACAAGGCAAAGATTAGGTTCGAAACCATCAAATCCTTGGAGGATCGGCCGGACGGAAAACTGGTTTTGGTGACCGCGATCACTCCCACCGCTGCCGGTGAGGGTAAGACGACGACCACGGTGGGTTTGGGCATGGCCCTCAATCGTTTGAAGAAGAAGGCCATGATAGCCCTCATGGAACCATCCCTCGGTCCCTGTTTCGGCATCAAGGGTGGTGCCGCCGGTGGGGGTTACTCCCAGGTGATACCCATGGAAGATATTAACCTCCACTTTACGGGAGATATGCACGCCATCGGCGCCGCGAACAACCTGCTGGCGGCCATGACAGACAACCACCTTCAGCAGGGCAACCAACTGAACATAGATCCGCGCAGGATCCAGATCAAGCGTGCGGTGGATATGAATGATCGCGCCCTGCGCAATATCGTCGTCGGCCTCGGCGGCATAATGCAGGGTGTACCGCGTGAGGATAGTTTCCAGATAACCGTGGCCTCCGAGATTATGGCGATACTTTGTCTCGCCCACGATCTGGCGGATCTCAAGGCTCGCCTGGGCCGCATCGTCGTCGGCTGGACCTACAAGCGCGATCCCGTAACTGCGGCAGATCTCGGTGCCCACGGTGCCATGGCCGCACTCCTCAAGGACGCTCTGAAGCCGAACCTGGTGCAGACCCTCGAGAACACCCCGGCTTTCGTGCACGGTGGGCCTTTCGCCAATATCGCCCACGGTTGTAACACCCTAATCGCCACCCGGACGGGACTCAAATTGGCCGACATCCTGGTGACCGAGGCCGGCTTTGGCGCCGATCTCGGTGCTGAGAAGTTCTTCGACATCAAGTCGCGTTTCGGCAACCTGAATCCCGAAGCGGTAGTGCTCGTGGCCACGGCGCGTGCCCTGAAACTCCACGGTGGAGCCGGTAAGAAGGAACTCGAAGAAGAGAACGTGGAGGCCTTGGTAGCGGGCCTCGATAACCTGGACGCCCACGTCGAGAATATCCGAAAGTACGGAATCGAACCCGTAGTGGCCATCAATCGCTTCCCCACGGACACCGAAGCGGAGCTTCAGGCAATCGCGGATCACTGCGAGGAGAGCGGGGTTCGCTTCGCCCTATCCGAAGTCTTCGCCAAGGGTGGAGAAGGCGGTTTGGAACTGGCCGAAGCGGTCCTCGACGTCCTGGAAAAGGGCGAGAGTGATTTCCACGTCCTCTACGACGAAGACCTGGAATTGGAAGAGAAGATCGAGATGATCGCCCGCGAGATATACGGGGCCGACGGCGTTGACATCGAGCGTTCCGCCAAACTTATGATGAATCGCCTGCGGCGCGTGGGGCTTACGGGTATGCCGGTTTGCATGGCCAAGACCCAGTACTCCCTGTCCGATGATTCCAGTCTCCTGAATCGACCCAAGGGATTCCGGATTAAAGTCAGAGACGTGAACGTTTCTGCCGGTGCCGGTTTCGTCGTGGCACTAACCGGCGACGTGATGACCATGCCCGGATTGCCAAAGCGTCCTGCGGCGGAGAAGATAGATATCGATGCCGAGGGTCAGATTACCGGTCTCTTTTAAAATCGGTCGAAAAACCTTTTGGAGGAGGGGCGGGGTCGATACCCCGCCCCTCTTTTGGGAAAGGGGCGGAGATCTTGCGGAGGACGAAACGGTGGTTTCGCCGTCGCGAGGTAAAATCGACCCAGGACTGGGCGAGGGAACTTTTGAGCCGGGGACGGGTAAGCGGCCGCGCCATCGTCATGGCCCGCATCCAGCGCGGTGGCCGGGGCCGGAGTGGCCGGTATTGGTTTTCCCCCCGCGGAGGACTATGGATGACCAGGATTTCACCCCTAAAAAGAGACTACGAATTGCGAGGACTGTACCCTTTGGCCGCTGGGTTGGCCGCGGTCGAGGCCCTCGCGGAGCTGAGCGAGGTTTCCGTGGACCTCAAGTGGCCTAACGATTTGCTGTGCGGGTGCCGAAAACTCGGAGGCATTCTCTGCGAGACGGCCGGGGAACTGCTGCTCGTGGGTTTGGGCCTAAACGTCGCCGTGGACTTCTCCGTTTTGGAGCTGACGCCCGGGGCCCTCGCGCCCGTCAACCTAACCGAGGTGGATGACCGATGGAAACGTGACGGTGACATCGCTATCGAACGGCTGTCGCAGGGCTTCGACCGCCGGATGTTTCTTTGGGAGCGACGACTTATTGAGCGACCCTCGGCGATCGTCGAGGAATGGAAGCACCGTAGTACCATGCTGGGCCGCGAGGTTTCTGTGGTCTCGGGAGGGACGGAATTCGCCGCCAGGGTGCGGGACCTGGATCCGAGGGGGCGTCTTATCGTCGCCACGAGTTCCGGAGAGACACATAGACTTAGCTCCGCCGACGTCAGTTTGAGATTTGGAGGGAGATGCCCATGACGATGGGTTCGTCGGGTTCTATAGTGGACGTTCCGGGAGTCAAGGTTGCCCATCATACGAACGAGGACGAGGGAACGGGACTGACGGTGCTGGTATTCCCCGAGGGATCTACCGGCTCCGTCGAGATCCGCGGGGGAGCGCCCGGAACGCGGGAAACGGATCTCCTGCGGCCCGAAAACACCGTCGATGCGATCGACGCGATACTGTTGACCGGCGGCAGCGCCTTCGGTCTCGATGCGGCGGCCGGGGTCATGCGGTGGTTGCGGGAGCGCGGTCGAGGATGCCGCGTCGGTGAGGCGATCGTGCCCATAGTCCCCGCTGCCGTCATCTTCGATGAAGGGGCGGCCCGTGGCAATGCACCCGGGGCCTGCGATGCCGAAAGGGCACTCGAGACCATGGATTGTGAAGGTGCCGAAGTTGGGAGAGTTGGTGCCGGCACCGGGGCTACCGTGGGAAAGATCCTGGGATTCGAGCGGGCATCGGCGGCGGGGGTGGGTACCGCGTCGCTGTCTCCCCGGGGCGAGTTTAAGATCGGAGCCCTGGCCGTAGTGAATGCCCTTGGGGATGTAATCGCCGAGGACGGCTCAGTCCTGGCCGGACCGACCGCCGAGGGATCTCTGAGCTCGCAGGAGCTGATCTTGAATGCACCCCAAAAGCCACGCCAAGGTGAGAATACGACGCTGGTAGTGGTGGCGACAACTGCTCGACTTACCAAATCAGAGGCGCTTCGCGTGGCCGTCATGGCCGCAGATGGTCTGGCCCGAAGCATCAGCCCCGCTCATACTCCCTTCGACGGTGACGCCACCTTCGTGGTCTCGACGGGCAGCGAGACTGCGGATATCCTGACCGTTGGGACTGCCGCGGCGGAAGTCGTGGCCCGGGCAATTCGCAGTTGTGTGGCGCCGACGGATGGGCAGGAGTTCCCGGGGGACAATGGTGTTAACGGGGCATAAGTGATAAGCTTCGAGTCGTTCCCCGAGCCGCGACCGTTTCGGTGCGGACTCCATGAGGGGATGGTGCACCGTGACAATTCACATTCGACCGTTATCCGCAAAAGGAGACGGAACGGAGGAGAAAATTGAAGAGACTGACGCTTCGGCAGGTAGTATTGGCGGGCATATTGGGGTCACTCATCGCTGCCCTCGGATTTACCCCCATGGGGATGATTCCCGTTCCCACGCCCGCGGGATCCGCGACGATATTGCACGTTCCGGTTATCTTGGGCGCTCTGTTGGAAGGACCCGCATTCGGGGCGGCGGTCGGTTTCCTTTTCGGTGCGGTGAGTTTTTGGCGAGCGCTGGTGGCCCCGGCCAATCCCGTCGCCCAGATGATGTTCACCGATCCCTTTACTGCTTTTGTTCCGAGGATTCTCATAGGCCTCGCCGCATACTACGCCTTCGGCTTGGCGCAACATCGATGGGGAAGATTATCCATAGCGGGATTGAGTGGTCTTTTGGTTTGGGATTTGTCGTACCGCGTGGCCCTAAACTACGAGCTGGTGGCGGGCCCGATGCCGGGCTACGTCCTCTTTTTGCCCTTCGGTGTCGCGATCGGTTGGCTAGTGGTACGAATCCTGTCCGGGGATGGGGCGCCGGTGGTGGCAGCGGCCGTCAGCGGAAGCCTGGTGAACACCGTGGGAGTACTGGGGCTGGTCGTCTTGCGGGGCATCATTCCGTTACCCGCGGCCGCGGTGGTGGCGGTAGTCCATGGGATTCCGGAAGCGGTGGCAGCTGCGGTCCTGACTTTACTCCTTTACGGAATACTTCGCGCCCGCAGAGCGGTTTGAGGAGGAGTTCGAATTGATACTCGCCATAGACGTGGGTAACTCCAACGTGGCCATGGGTGTCTACGATGGCGAACGGCTGGTACGACACTGGAGACTTTCCACCGTGGCCGGGGCCACCGCCGACGATCTGGGCATCTCGATGCGAACACTTTTGGGTTACAACGGGATCAATTGCGAGATGGTGGACGCGGTGGTTTATGCGACCGTGGTGCCGCCCCTGGTAGCCAGCCTGGAGGAAATGTGCCTTCGTTATCTCAAGGTTCGCCCTCTGAAGGTGGGGCCGGGCACGAAGACGGGTATAGACATCAAGTACGATAATCCCAGAGAAGTCGGTCCCGACAGGATTGCCAACGCCGTGGCCGCCCAGCATCTGTTTGGTGGTCCCTCATTGGTGGTAGACTTCGGTACGGCGACCACCTTCGATGTCATTTCCGAAGAAGGCAATTACGAGGGTGGCGTGATACTGCCGGGCGTCGGAGTATCCTCGGAGGCGCTT
>CAYLPL010000143.1:0-4690 GCA_964385545.1 uncultured Clostridia bacterium
GGATTCGCGAGGAAGACTTATCTGCGTACCTCGATGACGAACTCAGCCCGGAGGAAGCCAGGACTGTGGCCGAGCATCTTAGGCGATGCGAGGCGAGCCGGAAGAGGCTCGAAGGACTTCGTCGAACCCGGGAACTCGTCCGCCGACTCCCTTCCGAGGAAATGCCCGAGGGATTTCGCGACGAGCTGTTTGGGGCCCTGGCTGCAACAAGACGCCAGACCGCCGATCCGGCGGGCAAAGGTGTTGCTGCCCCCGGGGATCGGGGAGGCCGTTTCCGCACGGTGATAACGTTGGTCGCGGCCTTAATACTGTTGTTCGTCCTGCCCCTGGCCGCGCTGGTGACCACGCAACCCCTCGGCGGCGACGATCATCCAGGTAGTTTGCTTCAGGATCGGGTTGCCTCCGAGACGGCTCCGCAATCGCAAGAGCGCGATGGGGACGTGAGGATGATGGGTGCACCCAAGGAGGAGACCGAGGATTCCTCTGACGACGAAGATGATGATACCGAAGCGGCGAAAGCGCCGGCAGAGTTCGCTTCTGTCGGTTCCAAAAGCGAGATGTACACCGTGCGAGTGGGGGATGTTGAGGGGGCGAGTGCCGCCTTCCGCGACCTAATAGCGGACTCCGGGGGGACCCTGGAAAGCCAGGACCGCGTGTTCGATTCCGAAGGTGAGCTGATCAGGACCGAGCTGATAGGTTCCACCTCTTCCGAATCGCTCGATCGAGTTGCCACTGCCGTCGAACACATGGGAGTGGTGACAAAACGGCGTTCGAGGGAGAGTTTCGGACAACCGCTCGAATCTGCCCAGATAGTAGTGGTGGTGGAGCACGCACCTCCTCGGTTTATGGTCGCGGAGAACGAACGGCCGACGGAAGAACATGGCCTTGGCGGCCTCTGGCGAGAACTTCAAACCAGCTTTTCCAGCTCCTGGCAGAGATTTGGTGCCAGCGTGGCAGCGGCCCTGGTGTGGATCTCCGGCCATCTGCCGCATTTGGTCTTCGTGGGCGGCCTTTTGCTCCTGATCGTGGGTCTCGTCGGGAAGAAGCGACGACCGCGGCGTTCGAACTGACCGTCGAATGCGTTACAATTGAAGCGAGGCGCTTCGGGGTGCCCGGGACGGGCACCCGGTTTGCGAATGACCTTATGCGGGGAGATGAGATCTTTGAGCCGTTCCTTCCGGGAGCAGGATCCCGTCCTATTGGTCGACGGTACCAGCCTGGTTTATCGAGCGTTTTTCGCGATTTCCAACTTAACCGCACCGGATGGTAGACCCACCAACGCCGTGTACGGTTTCACCAACATGTTGTTGCGACTGCTAGAAGATTCCGAATGCGACTGTATCGTGGTAGCCTTCGACCGGGGAAAGCCCCGTTACCGCCTGGAGGTTTATCCCGACTACAAGGGCCACAGACCGGAGATGCCGTCGGATTTGCGCCCCCAATTCGACCTGGTCCGGGAGGTGTTGGACGGCCTCGGGGTACCGCGAATAGAAATCGACGGGGTCGAGGCGGACGACATCATCGGCACCATGGCGCGTAGACTCTCGCAAAGGGGTAGGCGCAGCATCGTGGTTACCGGGGACAAGGATCTCTTGCAGCTGGTTTCCGAAGACGTGGAGGTTCGTCTGACCCGTCGCGGCATCACCGAGATGGAAACCTATGACCTTAAGCGGGTTCGCTCCGAGTACGGGGTGGAGCCCCGGGATCTCGTAGATGTCAAAGCCCTCATGGGAGATTCCTCCGACAACGTACCCGGCGTACCCGGTGTGGGCGAGAAGACTGCCCTGAAATTGGTCAGGAACGTGGGATCCCTCGAGGAAATCCTAAAGAAGCCCGAGCTGGCCGGGGGCAAGGCCATTCCGGCCCGACTTCGCGAAAACGAGGATCAGGCCCGTATGAGCCGGGTGTTGGTCGAAGTGCGCAGCGATATTGACATGGACTTGGACGTCGAGGGATTGCGACCTCCGGAGATCGATAAGAAGGCATTGGGAGCAATCTTGAGTGATCTCGGCTTCACCCGGTTGTTGGAGCGATTCGATATCGAGGTGGAGGGGAATCACGCCGAGTCCATACCCCTGGACGAGCGGTGCGCGACGGATTGGGTGGAATCCGGGGAAGTGGCCGACCTCGGAGGCCGTCTGGCGATCGATTGGTGGTACGAGGACGACGGATCCCTTCGCGTGGCCTTCGCCACGGACTCGGACTCCGGAATACTTTTTGCCGGAGAGTCCGAAGGCGTCGGAATCGCCGCCTCGCAGTTGTTCGATTCTCCTTCTTTGGAAATCGTGGGGGAAGAACTGGGTGAACTGCTGGCCCGACTCCGGGTGGATAGACCGCGGGCGGAACTTTTCGACGTGCAGCTGGCAGCCTATCTGCTGGACCCGGCGAGATCGTCCTATCCCCTGGATACACTCTCGCGTTCCTATTTGGAGTCTTCCCTGACGTCCGAGGGGGGAGATGGGGATTCGGGTGCACGTCTCGACGTCCTGTTCCGCCTCCGTGACGTCCTCGAGACGGAGCTTCGCGCGTTGGAACTGTGGGAACTGTTTTCCGAAATAGAGAGACCCCTTCTTCCCATCCTCGTCCGGATGAGGTTGAACGGTATTGGCGTCGATCGTGATATCCTCGCTGAGCAGGGTGAAGAATTGCGGGAACGGATCGAGGAGGTAGAGCGAAGGATCTGGGAGCGCGCGGGGCACGAGTTCAACGTCAACTCCCCCAAGCAGCTGGGCGAAGTCTTGTTCGAGGAGATGGGATTACCGGTCATCAAGAAGACCAAGACAGGCTACTCGACCGACGCCGAGGTCCTGGGGCAGCTGTCGGTGGATCATCCGATAGCGGACGATATGCTGGAGTATAGGTCACTGGTAAAACTCCGGGGCTACGTGTCGGGACTGTCCTCGGAAATCGATCCCGATACGGGTCGCATCCACAGTACCTTTCACCAGGCCGTCACGGCCACCGGGAGACTATCGAGCTCCGATCCGAATCTTCAAAACATTCCCATCCGTGAGGAGACGGGGAGGAGGCTGAGGCGGGCCTTCGTGGCCCCCCGGGGTCACTCGTTGCTGGCTGCCGATTACTCGCAGATAGAACTTCGAGTGCTGGCCCACTTCTCCGAAGACGAGACCCTGATGGAAGCCTTCCGCAACGACGAGGACATTCATCTGCGCACGGCTAGCGAGGTCTTCGACGTTCCCGTGGAAGAGGTATCCTCTGATCTTCGCAATGCGGCCAAGGCGGTGAATTTCGGCATCATTTACGGGATAAGCGCCTTCGGTTTGTCCCGGAACCTAAAGATCGATCCCGAGCGGGCAGAGGAGTACATCGACGGTTACCTAAAAAGATTGCCCGGGGTTCGTCGCTACATGGAGAACGTGGTAGAACGAGCACGAGAGGACGGATACGTCCGCACCCTCTTCGGCAGGATACGATACCTGCCGGAATTGCATCACCGGGTATATCATCGACGGGCCTTCGCCGAGCGCATGGCGTTGAATACGCCCATACAGGGCACCGCCGCCGACATAATCAAAAAGGCCATGGTGGCGCTGGAGGACGAGGTGGGTTCCCGGGGAGAGAAACTGCTGCTTCAGGTGCACGACGAGTTGATTTGGGAGGTCGTGGACTCGGAGATCGACTCCTTTGCCGCGCGGGCAAAGCAGACCATGGAAGCCGCTGCGAAGCTTGAGGTACCGCTGAAGGTCGATTTCAAAGCGGGATCCAATTGGTATGATATGAAGAAATTGGAGGTCGAGGACTGAAGTGCCGGAACTGCCCGAGGTGGAAACCATACGTGGAGCCCTCGAGGATTTGCTCGTGGGCCGCGAGATCGTCGCTGCCGGGTTTCGTCGCCAGGACATCCTCAGGCCCGACCCCAGGAGTCCGCGGGGGTCGGTGCGCCGCTGCATCGCGCGCACGCGCGGTGCCCGGGTGGATTCGCTGGGAAGACTGGGTAAGAACCTGCTTTTGCGTCTCGACGAGGGATGGGGTTGGGTTATCCACCTGGGAATGTCGGGGACTCTCATCGCCGCTGATCCCGGGGATCCGGAGGAAGATCACACCCACGTGGTACTGCGTCCGGAAGGAAACCTGGAGATTCGTTTTCGCGATCCCCGTCGGTTCGGGAGTTGGCGAGCCGCCGAAACCCCACCGGTGGAGGAGGTCCTCGGGGATCGCGTCGGAATAGACGCCTTGGATCCGGGGCTCGATGTTCACCTTTTTGCTAAATTGCTCGGTAACAGCGACAGCCCCATCAAATGCCGCCTGCTGGATCAGCGATTGGTGGCGGGTTTGGGCAACATTTACGTGGACGAGGCGCTCTTCGCTGCCCGGGTACATCCGGCGAAGCCCGCCCGTGAGCTCGATTCCGATTCGTGGTCGAGATTATACCGGGCGGTGGGCGAGGTTTTGCGTGGGGCGCTGCGCAACCGGGGAACTACCTTTTCGGATTATCGCGATGCCCGCGGCAAATCCGGGGATAACGCGGATAATTTGGCCGTTTACGGTCGCGGGGGTCGGGAATGTCTCCGGTGCGCATCGGAATTGGTGCGTACCAAATTGCGAGGGCGCGGCACCCATTATTGCCCTCGCTGTCAGCCATATCGCAAAGGGGGAGGTGAGGCGGGCGCATGAGCGCTCGCCGCCGATAATGCTCAGTTTTCAGCTTGAGTTCGACACTCGCGAAGAG
>CAYLPL010000144.1:0-4680 GCA_964385545.1 uncultured Clostridia bacterium
GCCAAGGGCACTTCCGCCTCGGCCTCCACGACCCGCGCTCTCATCTCCTGGACTCGGGCCATCATCTCGCGTTCCTGCGCAACCGCCATGGCCCGCCTTTCCTCGGCCTTGGCCTGGGCGATACGCTTGTCAGCCTCGGCGCGATCGCTTTGAAGTGCCGCGCCGATGTTTCGTCCGATATCGACGTCGGCGATATCTATGGACAGGATCTCGAAAGCCGTCCCGGCGTCCAGGCCTTTACCGAGTACGGTAGAAGAAATTGAATCGGGGTTCTCCAGGACCTTCTCGTGGTTCGGGGCCGAACCAACGGTCGTTACTATACCCTCTCCCACGCGGGCGATTACGGTGTCCTCGCCAGCACCCCCGACCAAACGGTCGATGTTGGCGCGCACGGTAACGCGAGCCTTGGCCTTCACCTCGATACCGTCTTTGGCGACGGCCGCGACCACGGGAGTTTCTATGACCTTCGGATTCACCGACATCTGCACGGCCTGTAGTACATCTCGCCCGGCCAGGTCGATGGCCGCGGCGCGTTCGAAGGCCAGATCGATCTCGGCCCTTTGGGCGGCGATCAAAGCGTCGACGACCCGGTCGACGTTTCCGCCCGCCAGAAAGTGCGCCTCGAGCTTGTCGGCACTCAACCCGAGGCCCGCCTTGTTCGCCTTTATCAGGGGCAATATGATCCGTGCCGGCGGTACCCGGCGCAGCCTCATGCCTATGAGCCCGGTAATACTGATCTTAACGCCGGCCGCCAAAGCAGAGATCCACAATCCCAGGGGAATGAAACTGAAAAGTATTACCAGGGCTATCAGCCCGAACCCGACTACTATTAGTGTGTACATCAAACCATCCATTATTCTCCCTCGCTCTCTTTGGATACTTCCTCCCGGGATGACGCGGCCCGGACGATCACCCGGCGACCTTCTACCTTTACCACTTCAACCGCGGTGTCCTTGGGAATGTATTCCCCGAACGTGACCACATCAATGCGCCGCCCGTCCACCTCGATGGTACCCGCCGGCCGCAACGAAGTAACGGCAACGCCTTCGCTTCCCTTCAATTCTCTCAAGTCACTTTGCGCTACGTAACCGCGGTCCTGCGTTTCTTCCATATCCAATAGTAAACGACGCCAGAGGGTGAGCCGGGTTCCCATCTTAACCAGCACTATAGCGGTAACCACCACCGCCAATATGGCCGCGAGTATGGACCAGGTCGCCGCCGCCGGTGTCGGCGATGCCAGGTATATGCTGGCCAGCATTGCCAGGATACCGCTTACCCCCACGATTCCAAATCCCGGAACGAACACCTCGGCCACCAGCAACCCGACACCGGCCACGAAGAGAACGGCTATCGATGTGCCGGCATAGCCCGCGGCGATGTGCCCGACGAAATACGTGGCAAACGCCAAAAGTCCAATGCCGCCGGGGAAACCGAATCCCGGTACGAACATTTCCACTAGGACTCCGATGAAACCGACGGCCAAAATGAGGGGGGCGATGTAAGGATCCGTAACGTACTGGGCGAAAAGATCTATGGTGGTGGGTTCGGTAGTGGTGATGGACTCGAATGTGAAACCGAGATCCTCCAGGGCCTCCTCGACACCAGATGCCATACCGTCGATGAAACCGAGTTCTTGCGCTCGCTGTGCCGTAAGGGTCAACAGTTCTCCCGGGGCTGTCACGTCTTCGATCTCCAGTCGCTCGTCCACCATGGCGGCGACGATCTCGGGGTCGCGCCCACGGGCCTTCGCGGTCGCCTCCATTTCCGCTTTCACCGCCGAGATGGTCTTCTCATCCGCGGGGATCGGTTGCGCGGCACCGAGCGAAGAGCCGGGGGCCATGAATATGTGATCGCAGGCCACGGTCAAAAGAACGCCCGCTGACCAGGATCGCCCCGAAACGAAGGCTACGGTGGTCAAAGATGACTCGAGCAACATATCCTTCATATCCACCGCGGCGTTCACGGCGCCCCCGAAGGTGGTTATTCGGACCACCAGGATCTCGGCACCGTCTTCTTCCGCCCGGGCTATGGCCCGGCGCAGAAGCGACGCCTGACCCGCATCCACGGTTCCGCTCAGCGAGACCTCGTGAACGGAGACGCTCTCCGTCTCCTGAGCCGTCGCGGCGGCACCTCCGCCAATCATGGCTCCAAAAAACAAAAACAGCACCAGTACGCTAGAGATTATCAGGCTACCCCGCCGCGAGCTAGCGAGCACCGACATCACCGCCTCCTATTCTCTCTTACCCCGAAATGGATTAGTCATGGGTATATCCCCGTTGGAGGACCAAATCGATCAATCGATCTACCAAATCGGAAAAACTCATACCCCGTTCCATCCAAAGTCGCGGGTACATGCTCATGGGGGTGAATCCCGGGATGGTGTTGATCTCGTTGACCAACAATTGATCCTCCTTTTCGACATAGAACATATCGACCCTCGCCATTCCTTTGGCATCCACCGCCTCAAACGCGGCCACAGAAAGCTCACGGGCACGCTCCGCTACCTCCGCGGTCACGGGAGCCGGCAAGAGCAGCTTGGTTCTATCGTCGAAATACTTCGAATTGTAGTCGTAGAAGGGACCGGCTGGAAGGATCTCTCCGGGCCCGGCGACCTGGGGCAGTTCGTTACCCAGGACACTGCACTCCAATTCCCTGGCATTCACCGCCGGTTCCACCAGCACCTTGTCCCCATATCGAAGGGCCTCCTTGAGGGCATCACCGAGGGTATCACGGCTTTCCACCCGGGTTATTCCCAGGCTGGATCCCAGGGCCGCCGGTTTGACGAAGCATGGGTAGCCGATCGCGGCCTCAACTCTCCATTGTCGCTTGCGATATTCGCCCTCCTCGCAAGCACCGCGAAAACAGATGTAGTCAACCTGGGGAATGCCCTTTGTGGTGAACAGAGCCTTCATCAGCTGCTTGTCCATCGACACTCCCGATGAGGCAACCCCGGCACCCACGTAGGGCAATCCGAGGATCTCTAGCAATCCCTGTACCGATCCGTCCTCACCGAAGGGCCCGTGTAATACCGGGAATACCACATCTATGTCGAGTCGGTTCTCCCCGGCAAAAAGACCTCCACCGGGTCCGGGGATCATCTTGAGACGACAACCGCCGGGATCGCGATCCACCCGCCCCTGCTCGAACAGCTCGTTCGGGTCGGAAATCCAATACCAGCCGCCGTCTCGCGTGATCGGCAGGGCGTAGGGACGATAACGGACGGGATCGATGGCTTTCCATATCGCGCGCGCCGACATGATGGATACCTCGTGTTCTCCCGACGGACCTCCGAAGAGGATACCGATTCCGATGCGTTCAGCTTCAGCCATTTGCCACCTCCGCTGCGTCTCGAAGTTCCCCCACAATGATATTATTTTCCCGGCCCATCCGATAGGCTGCGACCACTACAGCCGGTCTTTTGGGCCGCCTCCACGATCATCGGAACCAAATCTCCCGGGTGATCGCGGCGGGTCGCCTCCACCTCCACGGGGACGTAGTTGCCCGAATACCCCCTAAGAACGCGGGTGCGGGTCCCGAAATCCCCCTCAACCTCTTCTTCCAACAACACCCGCAACGTCTTGCCCAGCTGCGAGCGGTGAAACTCCATGGCGGATTCTTCGGCCAGCGTCAGGAATTCGTCCCTCCTTCGACGCACGGTCTTGCCGTCGACGCGATTCGGTAGTTTCGCTGCCGGGGTGCCCGGGCGCGGAGAGTAGGGGAAGACGTGCGTGCGGGTGAAACCGATACTTCGGACGAACTCCAGGCTCTCCCGGTGTTCACACTCGCTTTCGCCGGGAAACCCGACCATGATGTCCGTGGACACTCCCAGGTTTGATCGACGGGAGCGTGCGCGATTTATGAGATCCAGGTATTGTCCCGCGGTGTAAGTTCGTCCCATCCGCCGCAAAACGGCGTCACATCCGCTCTGTAGCGGTAGATGTAGATGTGGTGCGACCCTGGGGTTTTCCACGATTCGCTCGAGCAGACGGGAATCCAGGTCCATCGGCTCCAAGGAACTCAGTCGGAGCCGCCAATCCCCGGGAATCGATGTAAGGCTTTTGACCAAGCCGCCCAGGCCCATATCGCTTCGCCCATCTTTCCCGTAGGCACCGAGGTGAATTCCGGCCAGCACGATCTCCCGCACGCCCGCATTGACGTGGCCTCGCACCTCCTCTACGACCTGCCCGCTGGGCCTGCTCCGCAACGGTCCGCGGGCAGTGGGTATGATGCAATAGGTACACCTGCCATCACATCCCGTTTGGGCCACTACGACGGGCCGCGTGACTGTCGAAATCTCTCTAAACCCGTCACCTTCAGGCAGCGATGAGTCGAGCAATCCCTCGACTCGACCCACAATATCTTCAGGCTCAACCAATCCCACCAAAACGTCGGCTGGCAACGAAAAGACTGTTCGATATTCGGGAAATCCCGGCCCCATCTTTTGGGCAACCTCGGGATAGCATCCGATTAGGGCGACGACGGCACCTGGGTGCCTACGCTTCGCCCGACGAAGAATCTGGCGGGATTTTCTCGACGCTGTTGCGGTTACGGTGCAGGAGTTTATCACGAACGCATCGGCGGGCTGGGAAAAGTCGACGATGCGAAAACCAGCATCGACGAACGCCCGCTCGAGGCGGGCGGTGTCTCCATGATTGACCTTGCATCCCAGGGTGTGAAAGG
>CAYLPL010000145.1:0-4591 GCA_964385545.1 uncultured Clostridia bacterium
CCCTGACCGCCCTCCCGATAGTGGAGACCCACGGGTGCGACAGTAGCGCCTACAACCCCACCAACCTGATGTCCATCACCGACGGACAGATAGTCTTAGAAGCCGACCTCTTTTACGCCGGTGTACGGCCCGCGGTGGACGTCGGAAGGTCCGTCTCCCGCGTCGGCAGTGCCGCGCAGGTTTCCGCGATGAAGCGGGTGGCGGGACGATTGCGGCTGGACTTGAGCCAGTACCGGGAGCTCGAGGCCTTCGCGCAGTTCGGCTCGGATCTCGATCGGGCAACCCAGGCCCGACTGGCCCGCGGTGAAAGGGTTACCGAAGTCCTGAAGCAAAAGGAGAGAGAACCCCAACCCGTCGATGATCAGATTCTCGCCATCTATCTCGCCGTTAACGGATGGTTGGACAAGGTCGAGGTCGAGAAGATCGCGGACTACGTGGACGAGTTCATCGCGTACGTTCGCGAGGAAGAAACCGAGATACTCGAAGAGTTGAGGGATGGCTGGAAGATTTCCGACGAGCTCGCCGGGCGGCTGGACGAGGCGATCGAAAGGTTCGCCGAGAGAGTCTCTGCCGGCGCGGAAGAAGAAGCGATCAGCTCGTCCTGAATGTAGTCGGAATCGAGGAGGTGAGACCCGGGAACCCCGCGGGGAACTCGGTGCAAAGTGGCCAACGCCAAGGATATTCACCGCCGGATTAGGGCGGTAGACAATACGCGACAGATCACGCGGGCCATGGAACTCGTGGCCCGGACCAAGCTTCGTCGGGCTCAGGAACAGGCCGTAGCCACCCGAGCCTATGCCGAAGCTTTGGTTCAGTTGTTGCGACGCGTCGCCGGTCGGGGTGGTGACCCCGACATGTCACCGTTTTTTGAAATTCGGCCGGTGACAAACCGACTGGTTATCGCCATCACGGCCGACCGGGGTCTTTGTGGTAGCTACAATAGCAATGTCCTTCGAGTTGCGAGAAATGAGATCGCCGGGGACGATCCCGCGCACCTGGAGTTGATTCCCGTGGGACGCAAGGGTCGAGACCATTTCCGCAATCGGGGATACGAAATATACGAAGAATTCGTCAATATCGGTGAGGAGGCCGATTTGGGTCTGGCTCGGACGCTGGCGCGCGTGGCCGGCTACGAGTTTACGTCTGGTCGCGTGGATGAGGTCGTGCTGGTCTTCACCGAGTTCCAATCGGTCTTTCGTCAGAGGGTTCGATCCTTGACGCTTTTGCCGATCGACCCCGAAGCGGAAGTGGACGAAGGGGAAAGAGAATGGTCCGAGGGAGCCCGCCGGCGCGAGGGTTTGTACCTGTACGAACCGAACCCCGAGGTAATCTTCGAAGAACTTTTGCCACGGTTCGTCACCAACTCCATTTTCCGCGCCCTGGCGGAGTCCAAGGCCAGTGAACAGGCGTCACGCGTGACGGCCATGAACAACGCCACCGAAAACGCCGGCGAATTGATAGAAGAACTCACCCGCGAATACAACCGGGTGCGACAGGCCCAGATCACTCGCGAGATTACCGAGATCGCCGGCGGGGCCGAGGCATTGGCCGCCGCGCGGGGCGAGCGCTAGGGAGGCAGGAAGACATTATGGCTACCGAAGAAAAGTCTCTCGTCGCCATGGGGAAGGTAGTTCAGATACTGGGCCCCATAGTCGACGTTCAATTCGAGGGCGATCATCTGCCCGACATTTACAATGCAATCATCATCGATCGTGAAGAGGCAGAGCCGCTGGTGCTCGAGGTGGAACAGCAGCTCGGGAACAGTACCGTTCGTTGCATAGCCATGGATTCCACCGACGGGTTGTACCGGGGCATGGAGGCCAAGGATCTCGGGAGGCCGATATCGGTCCCCGTGGGTCCGGAAGTTCTCGGCCGCATGTTCGACGTCAGTGGCAATGCCATCGATGGACTGGAGCCCCTGGATGATCCCGAGATGTGGCCCATCCACCGGCCGTCCCCCGACGTCGCTGACGTCGATCCAGCCACGGAAATGCTGGAGACGGGTATCAAGGTGATAGATCTCATCGCCCCCTTCGCCCGCGGAGGGAAGGTCGGTTTGTTCGGGGGCGCCGGAGTGGGTAAGACCGTGCTGATCATGGAGCTGATCCACAACGTCGCTTTCGAGCACGGTGGATTCTCCGTGTTCGCCGGCGTAGGTGAACGTACCCGCGAGGGTAACGACCTCTACCAGGAATTGAAAGAATCCGGCGTACTCGACAAGACGGCCTTGGTCTTCGGCCAGATGAACGAACCTCCCGGTGCCCGTTTTCGCGTGGGGCTTTCCGGCCTTACCATGGCCGAGTACTTCCGCGAGGAAGAGGGCCGGGATTTGCTGATGTTTATCGACAACATCTTCCGCTTTACCCAGGCCGGCTCGGAAGTGTCGGCACTTTTGGGCCGCATGCCTTCGGCGGTGGGTTATCAGCCCACCCTCGCCACCGAGATGGGTAATCTGCAGGAGCGGATCACCAGTACGCGGCGCGGTTCCATAACCAGCGTTCAGGCCATCTACGTTCCCGCCGACGATTACACCGATCCGGCTCCCGTGACTACCTTTGCCCACCTGGACTCAACCGTGCGCCTGGAGAGGGCAATAGTGGAACGCGGTATCTATCCCGCGGTGGACCCGTTGACCTCCACTTCCAGGATTTTGGACCCCTCGGTGGTCGGTGACGAGCATTACGGGGTGGCTCGGGATGTGCAGCAGGTTTTGCAAAGGTATAAAGACCTCCAGGACATTATTGCTATCCTCGGCATCGACGAACTGCCCGACGAGGATAAGCTCATCGTGCAGCGTGCCCGGCGGATCGAACGATTCCTCTCCCAGCCTTTCTTCGTGGCGGAAGTCTTCACCGGCGTTTCCGGTACGTACGTATCCGTCAAAGACACAGTAAAGGGATTCCGCGAGATTATAGAGGGTGAGCACGACGACCTTCCCGAGGAGGCCTTCTACATGGTTGGCACCATCGAAGAGGCGGTGGAAAAGGGGAGGCAGTTGACTGAGGAGGAGGACGATGGCTGAGGGTAGCCTGATCCTTAAGATCATCACGCCGGAGGGGGCCAAGCCACAGGTCGAGGCTGACTACGTGGTTCTTCCCGGAGCCGATGGATACATCGGAGTATTGCCGGGGCACATAGGCCTGGTTCTCGCCCTCAAGGCGGGAGTACTCTCCTATCGCGAGGCGGGCAGGGATGCCTCTGCAGAAAAGGAAATGGTCGCCGTAAGCGGGGGATTCGCGGAGGTCTCCGACGATATCATCACCGTCTTAGCGGACACTGCAGAATACGCGGAACAGGTCGATGTGGAACGTGCCCGGGCCGCGCTGAGGAGGGCCGAGGAACGTTTGAGCCAGGCGACTACGGATACCGACGTTATTCGTGCCCGGGCGGCCCTCGAGCGAGCCATGACGCGGCTGCGCGCCGCCGGAGTAGAAGAAGGCCGGGGAGCCGGCGACTGAAGGATGTCGTCGTCGAGAGTGTTTCGATAGGTCTTTTGGCGTGGCGGCAGGGATGCCGCCTCGCCGCGTAGAAGGAGAGTGCCAAAGTAGTAGGCGACTTATTGTCATTGCATTCGCGCGAGGATACTCGATAAGGGCATACCCATCGCGAGGTGGGGACGCAAAGCCGACGGTCCCGGGGGGGACGGCAGGGCTGCCGCAAGTCTCCTTTGCACCATCCATGATCTTCTTCAGGCAAGGTACCGCCCGGCCATTCCCAACCCGCGACATCTCTGCGCGAATACCCGAAGGGGGAAGGGAATTGTTGCGCGGGATATACACTTCCGCATCCGGGATGCTGGCCAACTCTCACGTTCAACAAATGGTGGGGAACAATCTTTCCAACGTGAATACCGTGGGTTACCGGGCCCAGGATGCCCAGCTGTCTCCTTTTGCTCGGGCCTTCTTGGGGCGCACAGGACCGTCCGCGATGACGGGAGGGGCAGGTGCCCGTGGATTTGCACCCATGGGTAGTTCGGCCCTGGGAACGCGTATCGCAGGGACAAGCGTTTCCGAGGAAACGGGGCGGATCGAGAGAACGGATCGTCCCACGGATTGCGCGCTGGATGGTCCCGGTTACTTCGCGGCGGAAATCGGTGACGATGTGGGATTGACCCGTGCCGGTAACTTCAGATTCACCGAGGACGGATACCTGTGCACGGAATCTGGTCACAGATTGTTGGGATTGGAGGGCCCAATCCGGGTCGGTGAGGGCGATGTTCGCATCGAATCCGATGGAGGGGTGATCTCCGAGGGACAGCAGGTAGGGGTGCTGGCGGTAGTGGTGCCCCGGGAGGAAGAAGGCCTGGTCCGCGATGAAAGGGCGGGTTTTTTGCGCCTCGAAGGACGGGGCGGGGCCGAGATGCTCGAATCTCTCGAAGACCGGACGGATACATCGATCCTGGGGGGACATCTCGAGTTTTCCAATGTGGATCTCGTGGATGAAATGACCCGCATGATGACCACCCTGCGCAGCTACGGCTCCAATCACACTGCCTTCCGAATACAGGATGAAGCCACGGGTGAAGCCATTCGGATGACGGATAATCTGTAACGAAAGAGGGGTGACGGGGTGTGTTCGGTCAGGTGAGGAC
>CAYLPL010000146.1:0-4558 GCA_964385545.1 uncultured Clostridia bacterium
GCCTGTTGGCCGGTTTCGCGGATTTGCTCCTCGATTTCTCGCTCTATCTTCTCGTACATTTCTTCGATCCTGGCCGGATGTATCCTACCATCGGCCACCAATTTGACGAGGGTCAATCGCGCCTTCTCGCGTCGGATGGGATCGAAACTCGAGACTACCACCGCCTCCGGTGTGTCATCGATGATGAGGTCGACTCCTGTCAGGCTCTCGAACGCCCGGATATTCCTACCCTCGCGCCCGATTATGCGGCCCTTCATATCGTCGCTGGGCAGCTCCACCACGGAAACCGTGGTGTCGCTGACCTGATCGGCGGCGCAACGCTGGATCGCCAAAGAGACGATCTCTTTCGCCTTCTTTTGGGCGTTCTCCCGCGCCTCATTCTCGATATCGCGAGCCAGTATGGCCGCGTCCCGGCGGGCATCCTTCTCGATTTGAGCCATTACTTCCATCCGCGCTTCATCGCGCGTCAGGCCGGCGATGCGTTCCATCTCCTTGACGTGTTCGTCGAGGATTCTACGCGCCTCTTTTTCCATTTCTTGGACGTTTTCTTCCCGGGCTTTCAGGGCTTCTTCGCGCTCATCGAGGTTTTCGATACGGCGCTCGACGGCCTCTTCTTTGTTGGCCAGCCGCCTTTCCGCCTCCTGAAACTCGGATCTGCGTTGACGAATCTCCTCTTCGAATTCGGAACGCATGGCGTGGATTTCTTCTTTCGCCCGCAGAACCGATTCCTTTTGCTCCCTTTCGGCTTCCTTGCTGGCATCATTGAGGATGCGTACTGCCTCTTGTTCCGCAGAACCGATGCGGGCCTCATCAACAGCCTTTCGCAAGACGAAACCGATTATGAGTGCGATAATTCCGACGATAGCAGTTATCGCCACTACTTGCCCCAGACTCAAAGGCGTGACACCTCCATCCTCGGGATGTTGGCGTACCTGTCCGGATAAACGAAAAGCCGAGTCCATGGGACTCGGCCTGCGAACCTACCACACAGTGTACGGCTCGTACGTCCCCCGCGGGGGTATATCGGTTGTAATCCCCATCACCAAATTTCACGACAGTGGACCATTGTCCCGCCGATAATTCCTGGGCATTTCACCGAGCGTATCTTAAACCGTTCACCGGTAGAATTCAGAACAGGTGATTCCCAAAAGAAGTTTATCGGTCGTCGAGGTAAACTGTCAAGAAAATTGGTCCCTATGGGAGCCTTCGGGAACCCGGAGGGCAGTGCGGATCACTCGGTCGCGAAACCCTCGCCCCTTCAGGAATCGATAGAACCGGGCCTCGCTACGTCGATCTTCGTGAATACGGTCGTACGTGCCTCCCTTGCTGGCCAGAGCCCGACGAGCCATGTCCAGCTCCGCCTCTTCGTCGACCAATTGGTCTACGACGCGGCGGGCGAGGGCCCGCTCGACGCCGCGCCCATTTAGGTCGCGACAAATCTTCGCCCGGCCCTGGGGCTTATGCTCGAGTACGTGGGTTACGTACCTGCGGGCGTAATCCTCGTCATCGACGAGCTCCAGGCGCCGAATCTCTCCCAGGACGTAGTCGACCGTTTCACCGGGATACCCTCGGCGGGAGAGCCGCTCACGAAGGGCGGCCAGCGTATAGTCGCGTCGAGCCAACAGGCGATATACATAAGAAAGCGCCTTCGCGGCGACTTTGTCGCCTCCATCGTCCGCCACCGGCTACTCTTCCTCGCCGGCTTTGGGCCGCAGTCTCCGATCGAGACCGACAGCTTCCAGGATGGCCTTTTCCAGTTCCTCTTTATGCTCGGGGTTTTCCACGAGCCAATTCTTGGCGTTTTCCCGACCCTGCCCCATCCGCTCTTCTCCGATGGAATACCAGGACCCCGCCTGCGTAACGATTCCGTGTTCCACGCCCAGATCGAGCAAATCACCCTCGCGCGATATTCCCTTGCCGTACATGAGATCGAACTCCGCCTGGCGGAAGGGAGGTGCGACCTTGTTTTTCAGTACCCGGGCGCGGACCTTGATGCCCAGACTTTCACTGCCTTGGCGCAATGATTCTATGCGCCGGACGTCAATCCGCACCGAAGTATAAAACTTCAGCGCGCGTCCACCCGGGGTTACCTCGGGGCTGCCAAACATGACGCCCACTTTCTCCCGTATCTGATTTATGAAGATGACGATTCCGCGCGACTTGGAGATGGCTCCAGTGAGTTTCCTCATCGCCTGAGACATCAGTCAGGCTTGCAATCCGACGTGACTATCTCCCATCTCCCCCTCGATCTCCGCGCGCGGCACCAGTGCCGCCACGGAATCGATGATTACCACATCGACGGCACTGCTTCGAACCAGTGCTTCGGCGATATCGAGGGCCTGTTCCCCGGTATCCGGCTGCGATATCAGCAGGTTATCCACGTCAACACCAAGGCGAGCTGCATAGTGGGCATCGAGGGCGTGTTCGGCGTCTATGAAGGCAGCGAAGCCACCATGACGCTGTGCTTCTGCCGCGACGTGCAGGGCCACTGTCGTCTTACCGGAGGCCTCCGGGCCATATATCTCCACCGCCCGTCCGCGCGGCAATCCGCCGACGCCCAGGGCGATATCGAGAGACAGGCAACCGGTGGGAATGACCTCGACATCTTGCATGGCACCCGATTCCCCGAGTTTCATTATCGAACCCTTGCCAAATTGTCTCTCTATTTGCGAAATGGCCATCTCTAAAGCCTTATCTCGCTCCAATGGGAACACCTCCTGTATGGCATATTATACCAATTACTCATCCGTCGGCCAGTTGCCCCCGAGCGGAATTTTCTCCAAAACGGTATACGTCGGTCCCCCGCGGCTCAGCTGACTGCGGATAAGCTGAACCTCGCCCGCGGGATCGCGACCCCATATCTCCCCGGCGTAAAAGTCGACTATTCTCGTCACATCCATCGGCCGACCGCGGAAGCGCCCGACGGTCACGTGTGGATGGAACGGCCTCGTCTCGGGTTCGAATCCGTGGCTTGCGCAAAGAACCTCGTCCATCGATGCCACCAAATCGATGACTCGCTGGGCGCCCTCCCCTATCCCGGCCCACAGGACCCGGGCATTGTGCGAATTGGGGAAGGCACCGACACCTTGCACCGTAATATGGAACGGAGTCTTCGAGGCCAATGCTTCCCTCAAATCGGAGGCCATCGGCTCCACGAGATCGGAATCGGTATCCCCCAGAAACCGCAGGGTAAGATGTCTTTGGCCCTTGGCCACCGGCCGGAACTCCCTCCCGACATCCTGGCGGGCCGTGGCGGTGAGCGCATCCAATCTCGCGTCGGTATCGCGTCGCAGATCTATGGCGAAAAAGAGGCGATATGTCTCCATGAGCGCACCTCCAGCTTCAGTATCATCGAACAAACGTTCCCCGTCAACCCAACTGATGCAGTCGTCGCCGCAGCCCGACGAGGGCATAAACACAGCTTCTTCGTCGTATACCGGCGCGATCTCCACTGAAGTAATGTCGTTCTGCCTCCACGCCCCATGGACCGGCAAACCCGAAGCAAACGGTTCCCACGGGCTTTTCCTCGGTCCCGCCGCCGGGTCCCGCGACACCGGTAACCGAAACGGCCACCTCGGAGCCGAAAAGCTCCCTGCAGCCGCTCGCCATGGCCGCGGCAACTGCCTCACTGACCGCGCCGCATTCGACTATGGTATCGGCCGGGACACCGAGCAGGGCCTCCTTGGATTCGTTGGAATAGGTCACGGTACCGCCCAGGAAGTATTCCGAGGACCCGGGAGTATCGGTAATGATGACGGCTAACCCGCCGCCGGTACAGGATTCCGCCAACGACAGGGTCAAATGCGTCGCAGAAAGATCTCGTCCCACCGCCGCGCTCAGCGTATCGGAATCATATCCGTAAATGTAATCCCCGATTCGTTCCTCCAGCTCTTCTAACGTCTCGGCAAGATGTTCTTCGGCCTCCTCGGCATTCTTCGCCCTGGTAGTCAAGCGAACTCTTACGGCACCCGCGCTGGAATACATCGCGATCGTGGGATCCGTCTGCCCCTCGATCAGGTCCTCCAATAGGCTGGCAACGGTAGACTCCCCTATACCCGCGGTAAGGACGTCACGGGAATAGAGGCGACTTTCGGGGATCAACCCCTTCGAGTGCAGGAGGGGGACCAAGCCTCGAGAGAACATGGTTTGCAGTACAACCGGTGGACCGGGAAGGCAGGCTACCCCCGCCACACTATCTTCGAGGTAGAATCCCGGGGCGGTTCCCTTGCTATTTCGTAGGGCCACCGCTCCCTCGGGCATTTGTGCCTGGCTTTCGTTGTTGCGGGTCATCTCCACGTGACGATTGCAGAAATAGGTCTTAATATCATGCAGCAAATCCGGGTCGGTTATTATGCTTCGGTCCCAGGCTTCGGCCACGGCCTCTCGCGTGATATCGTCGGGCGTCGGACCCAGGCCCCCGGTTACGAGAACAAGGTCAGCCCGCCCTCGGGCCTCATCGAGGGCCCGTACAAGACGCTCACGGTTATCGCCGACCGTGACGTGATGGTATACGTCGATCCCCAATTGTGCACATTCGGAGGATAAATATTGGGCATTT
>CAYLPL010000147.1:0-4506 GCA_964385545.1 uncultured Clostridia bacterium
GCTTTGTCCTGGTCGAGAACGGTCGGATAAGGGATGTGGGCCAGCAAGAAGAGATGGATGCGACGGCGGAGGTGATCGATGTCGGCGGACGCCCCGTGACCCCCGGTCTCGTAGAGGCCCACGGTCACGTCGGCCTCTCGGACGAGGGCATCGGATGGGAGGGTGACGACGTAAACGAACGTACCGACCCCGTCACCTCCCACGTTAGCGCCCTGGACGGTATCAATCCCCGCGACACGGGTTTCCGAGATTTCCTGCGCGGGGGGATCACCTCCGTACAGATCAATCCCGGGAGCGCTAACATAATCGGTGGATTCACCGTCGCGGTCAAGGCTGCTCCGGCGGATTCGGTCGACGAGATGGTGATTCGCGATCGTGCGGGGATGAAGGCGGCCCTCGGTGAGAACCCGAAACGGGCGCACGGGCTGGACAAGGAAAGGGCGCCGTACACGCGCATGGGTTCGGCGGCCATAATGCGCGAGTGGCTCTTTCGAGCGCGGGAGTACGACCGAAAGCGCGCCGAGGGCGGGACCGATTTCGACGCGCGGCTCGAGGCGCTGGTCCCGGTAGTCCGCGGGGAGATACCGATGCGCATTCACTGTCATCGGGCGGACGATATGCTCACGGCCATCCGCATCGCAGAAGAGTTCGATCTGCTTTACTCTTTGGAACACGCCACCCAGGGTTACAAGTTGCCCGAGTATCTCGCCGAGCGAAAGGTGTTATGCGCCGTGGGACCAGCCATGTCCCAGGAGTCGAAGGTGGAGTTGGAGGGCGTCGGATTCGATACCGCCGTCGCCTTCGAGAGAGCCGGGGTACCCTATTGTTTGATAACTGACCATCCGGTGGTAAGGGCCCGTTACCTGCACCTGATCGCCGGGGTCGCCTCTGCGCACGGTGTCGGTGACGAGGGGGCGCTTGCGGCAGTGACCCTCTCCGCGGCGAGACATGTGGGGATCGAAGACCGGGTCGGGTCGCTGGAGCCGGGCCAGGACGCCGACATGGTGATCTGGAACGGGGACCCGCTCGACGGGAGAAGCGGGCCGGCGGCGGTGTTCATCGACGGGAAGAGAGTTCACGGGGACATTTGACCGACGGATCGGGGCCGGGTCCTACCGGCCCCGCGAACATTGTTCACACGGAGCCCGACGGGGGTGAGAATGTGCGCCGAGTAGATTTGGCCGTTACGGGAGGAACCATAATAACCATGGATCCCGAGCGGCGCATACTGGAAGACGGGGTCGTTCTGATCGACGAGGGGAGCATATCCGCTGTTGGAACTCGGACCGAAACGGGAGAGTTTCGTGCGACGAGGACCATTGATGCCCGGGGTGCTTGGGTGCTGCCCGGGCTGATCGACGCCCACGGACATGCGGGACACTCGCTGGTAAAGACGCTCGGTGACCGCCCCGACGGTAACTGGTTAGAGGTCGCCGAAGAGGTGTATTTTCGCAATTCAACGGAGAGCTTTTGGTGGGCCGAGGCCCGTCTCGCCGCCCTGGAAAGACTGAGATTCGGAGTGACCACGGGATACTCCATGATGGGCAATATTCCCCGGGTAGATGCCCTTTGGCCCACGATCGCGCACGTGCGCGGCGTGAGGGAGATGGGAATACGGGACATGCTGGGTGTGGGTCCGGGTCTCCCACCTTGGCCCAAGAGGGTGGCCTTCTGGAAAGGGGGCGGCCGCCGGGAACGTGAAACCGATGCCGACGAAGCTTTGGAGGTAACCCGGGAAATATGTCACCGCGCCGCGCGCGGTCAATTTGGGGGCAGAATCACGGCGCACGTAAGTCCCTCGCGGGTCGGAGATCCGGTGGGGCTGGGGAAGGAAGAACTGGCCCGGCAGACCGAGGGTTTCATGGCCATCGCCCGGGACTACGGGCTCATGGTTAACTCGCACGCCTACGGAGGCAATATCGAGTACGCCTACCATAATCTAGATGGTGTCCTGGGTCCCGGGACCATCCTTGCCCATTGCACCGGCATAACGCCCCGCGAGGTGGAGATTCTCGCGGAAACCGATACTCGGGTAGTCCACTGTCCCAGCGCCAGGGCGGTGATAAGGGGGTGGTGTCCCGCGGTAGACCTGGTGGAGTCCGGGGTGACGGTCGCCCTGGCCACCGACGGTACCGGTCCCGACCGCACCTTCGACGTCATCAAGGAGATGCGCGTGGCGGCCATCATTCACCGCATCCACGAAGGGGACGACGGCGTGATGCCCCCGGGTAAACTGTTGGAGATGGTAACCATCGACGCGGCTAAAGTCCTAGGTTTGCAAAAGCGGAGGGGTTCCCTGGAACCAGGAAAAGACGGGGATATTACGATAGTTGGTTCCCAGTCTGCGTATCAATACCCCGAGGCGATGCCGATACACCGGCTGGTATACACCACCACGGGAAGGGATGTTACCGGCGTCGTAGTTGCCGGCAAGGTGCTGATGGAACGCGGCAAGATCCTCGGAGTAGATCAGGAAGATATCCTGAGAACCGCCCAGGAGGAATTCGAAGCCATGCTGGATCGCAGTGGATTGCGCGGGGAACTCAGGCCCCACCGCGGTTTCTGGGGACAGGCGCGCTTGTCGGGAGGGGAGGATGATCACCCTTGATGGACCTATCCGGCGCGGATTCCAGATCGGTAAGGAAAGCCCTGCGCGAGGGCACCCATCGGGGCCCTACGGCGGGTTTGGCCCGCGGGCATGCCCAGGCGAACATGGTGATAATCCATCGGGATCTGCTGGAAAGCTTCATGGTGTTTTGTGTTCGGAATCCCATTCCCTGTCCCCTGATTGACGTAACCGACCCGGGGGACCCTGAGCCGCGCGCATCGGCCCGTGGGGCGGACCTGCGGCGGGACCTGGGGCGTTACAATGTCTACCGCGACGGGAAATTGGACGAAGTTGTCTCGGATCTGGATGCGCTTTGGGACGAGGAAATGGTCGGGCTACTGTTGGGTTGCAGTTACACTTTCGAGCGCGCGCTGATGGATGCGGGCGTTCCCCTGCGCCACATAGAGGCCGGACGGGTAGTCCCGATGTACATCACTGACATCCCGACCCGCGAGGCCGGCCCCTTCCGCGGCCCGGTGGTTGTGAGTATGCGGCCCGTACCCGCCCGCCTGGTGTCGCGGGCCACCGCGCTCAGCGCACGATACGCCTTCGCTCACGGGGCACCGGTGCACGTGGGCGACCCCGAAGTCATAGGGATCGAAAACCTAGGGGATCCGGACTACGGAGATCGCCCGGCCATGCGAGAGGGAGACGTACCGATGTTTTGGGCCTGCGGGGTTACCAGCCAGCGGGCTTTGCTCGCCGCCGCCCCCCCACTGGCCATGGCTCACGTCCCCGGTCACATGTTCGTGACCGATCTTTTGGATGAGGATTTGGCCGGAGGCATTCCGGTATGGGATGACGGAGCCGAATAGCAAAAGCGGGGATTAGCCTCCCCTGGAATGATCACCGTCCGTTACGTGGGGAAATGGAGGAGAAGATGCAAACGCAAGTGGTATACGAGATGCTTTTGTTTTACGGCATAAGGATCGCGGGTGCGATCCTCGCTCTAATCGTGGGCCTTAACATAATTGGCAGGATCGCCAGTATACTGGAACGTAAGATGCAAAGCAGCAAGGTGGATCCGTCCCTGTACGGTTTCCTCGGTTCCATAGCCCGCGTGGGACTCCAGGCATTGCTGATAATATCCCTCGCTTCCCTACTCGGAATGGAGATGACCTCCTTCGTCGCGGTGATCGCCGCGGCCGGCTTTGCGGCCGGTCTGGCACTTCAGGGCACTTTGGCGAACTTCGCCGGGGGAGTCCTGATACTGATACTCAAACCCTTCCGGGTGGGCGATTTCATCGAGGCGGCCGGCACCGCGGGTACCGTGCACGAGATCCAGGTCTTTTACACCTCCCTCAATACGCCGGACAACAGGAGGATAATAGTTCCGAATGCCAACCTGTCCAACGCCGTCACCGTCAATCACTCCGTCAACCCCACCCGCCGGGTGGAACTCAAGTTCGGGGTCGGTTACGAGGACGATCTCGATGTGGTGAAAGAAACCCTCATGGGAATGATTTCCGATCACGAGCTCGTGATGGAGGATCCGGCCCCGCAGGTAATGCTCACCGAGTACGGGGATAGCGCCATAACGTTCACCGTTCGAGCCTGGTGCAAACGCGAGGATTACTGGACGATATACTTCCAGATGATGGACCAGGCCAAGCGGGTTTTCGACGAAAAGGGAATCAGTTTCCCCTATCCTCAGCTCGACGTTCACACCATCGATGACTAGATGACGGGATGGCCGGCACTAGAGTGGATCGAGGAGGGAGCATATCCTCCCCGATCCTTACAGGGGGTCAATGGCACGCCAGGGTATCGAGGATGATCCCCAGGGCTCGCACCACGGTATCGGGGGACATGCTGGGGATTTGCCCTTCGCGCGCGGCCGCCTGGACGGGCAAAAGTGGCACGTGGATGAATCCGACACTGGTCTTCCACCCGTCGAT
>CAYLPL010000148.1:0-818 GCA_964385545.1 uncultured Clostridia bacterium
ACCGGGCACATGCAACTCGGTCATGAAACCCGGCGGAACCGACGAGATAGACTGAGACAGAAACTGATGCTGCTCACCGTCCGCGATGTCGCGACATGCATCCAAACCCTTCGAGGAGTCGAGTGATAGCCCTTGCCCTGGGGTTACACCTCTATCACTTCAGGCCATCGGTCAGGGCGTTTTCGACGGCCTTTTGGAAAGCCTTGGTGTTCAAGGACGCGCCGGATATGGTGTCGATTTGTACCGACTGCCCGGCAAGCACCGCCTCCGTTGCCTGCTCTACTATTGTTCGAGATCTGTCGTCCGGCATGTTGTTGGTGTTTTCTATCGCAATGATCCTGTGATCCTCAACGGTAACCTCCACCTCATTCATCATCCGCCAATTGCGGAAACTCCCGACGTAGACGCCATCTGGGATCCTTGAGAGATCGACTTCATTTATCACAAGATCTCTAAGATCACGGTCTTTTGCCACTACAACGAGCATACCGACAGCCAGGATGGCGACCACCACTGCCAGCACCATTAGAAGAATCCTCACGTGACCATCTCCCCTCGATCAATCCATATTAGCGTATCCGACGATTACCCTACCGGCACCGCGAGAGCACCAAACCGTCAACCAGCTCGTGGCGACGGGTAAATCCGGCCGACCAACGCGCTCGAGAGACCAGCATTTTCGGCGGATTCATCACGGTACTCCCCATCATTTGACACCCGCTTCAATCTGCCCGCGGCCCTCGTGCCGTATCCAGGACTCAGTGAATATCCTCCGCATACCGAACGACATCCGCAAATCGCCGAAGGAGTCCACGAGC
>CAYLPL010000148.1:828-4504 GCA_964385545.1 uncultured Clostridia bacterium
AAAGATGGCCGTGGCCAGGGCATCGGCCAGCACGGAGGAGGACGACACGACGGTGACTCCCTCGAGCCCGCTTTCTGCCGGCCATCCGGTCCGGGGATCGACGATATGGTGGAAACGCCGTGGTATTCCCGCGGGATCGGTATGCTCGAAGCATTGCTCGTAGGCACCCGAGGTAACCACCGAGCAATCCTCTACCTCCACGTAGCCGAGAAGCCTATTCCCGGGATCGCCGGGATCTTTGATACCTATTCGCCAGGGTGTCCCATCCGGCTTGCGGTTCATCACCAGTACGTTGCCTCCGATGTTTATGGCGGCATGGCGGATACCAGCATCGCAGTAGATTTGCCTTAGCCGATCCGCCGCAAAACCTTTGCCAATTCCACCCAAATCCACCCCCTGTCCTCGGTACGGTAGATAGACAGTCGAACGCGACTTCAGTTTTAGATGATTGGTACCTACGAGAGGGAGCAACTCTTCTATCTCGTGGCGATGAGGAGGTACTCCGGATCCGAGGGCCCTGCGCCAGAGCCGTATCAGTGGGTCCGAAGTGATGTCAAAGGCTCCCCGGGCGGAAAGCCCCAGGGCCTTTGCCATTCTTAGAACCTGTAACGTATCGGCATCAACCGTTACCATCTCCCTGCCCGCCGCTCTCCGGATAACATCAACTATGTTTCCCGGTCGGCAGGGGCTCCAGAGGGCATCCAGGCGGTGTAGTTCTCGGCCGGCCCTCTCCAACACCGCGGGTCCATGAATACCATAAACCTCCTGCGAAGCGATAGTACCCATTACGGCACATCTGCTGGTCCACGGTACTGATCTCATTACTCGAGGACGGAATGACCAGCCCATTACAGCCGGACTCCCTCGGTCAGCGCATTCTCCACGGCTTTCTGGAACGCTTTAGTATTGGCGCTAGCACCCGAGACCACATCAATGTCGAGGGATTGTTTAGACAAAATCGCCTCAGTCGCTTTTTCGTACAGCTCGCGCTGGAAATCCGACGAGAACTTACCCCGAGGAACGATTGCACTGATCCTGTGCTCCCGAACCGTCACCTCGACTTCGCAATTCCAGCGATTCTTGTGGAAAAACCCTTTGTAGATACCGTCCGGTACAGCGGTCAGGTCCACCTCGTTGATCACCATTTTCCTGACGGAACCGAGGCCCCAGATGACAAAAAGGAACCCGACGACGGCAATCAACAGGATTACTCCAATAACGCTCAACACCATCCCCATGATTGATCACTCCCTCGAGATATCTGGATGAGGCCCCGAAAATGGAACGTCCGTCCTTCGCAACAGGGCAAAACCTTTGGTCCCCGAAATGGCATGCCCTCTGAATACTCGCTACACAACTGCAATGTACAACGGTATGTGCTGGGAGGTGAGCGCCGCACCGAAGACCGGTGGCCCCCATCCCGGTCGCGTCGAGAACACTATTCACTCGGCAATTACCCTAACGTTGCGATAAATCAACCTACAAATACTGGATTGGCAAAGGCGACCAGCCGCTCTTCTCCCGCGCGTTGCTGCATCAGCTCCACCCGGAACCACTCACCCGGTGCACCGACCGCACCGAATCTGTAAATGAAATGATCGCGGGTTACCGGTACCTCCCGCAGTAATTCCCCGTTACCTATCACCCTTAGGGTAAGGGCCCTCGTACCCCGGCACCGTACCTGAACGGTAAACTCAATGTGACCGCTGATTACGGTTTCACCCGGCAACGTGTATCCGAGCTCTGAACTCGCGCGAAGATAAATCTCGGGTCCGCGGGTGACAAATACCCGCCCCAGCCTTATCGCCTGCAGGATTCCCTTCGTTGAGAGTTCCGTCAGATATAGGTAATTAACCGGCAGTCCGAGGGGCTGGCGGTTACCGTCGAGGTGGTGGACATCGCTCCCCCCCAACCCCGTGATCCGAAGCCCCCGGTTCAGGAGACTATCCCAAAGTGCCCGGCACTGGCGATTCGCCTCTTCTCCGCCGGAGAAAACGGGGGCGTTCCAGATTTCCATGGCATCGGCCTTGCTCCAATCAAAATCCTTATGGCTCCAGGAGGCGTGGCCATCGGGCGAATTCGGGGCACGGGGATGGTTTACGCTGAAAAGACCACCCAGTCTATGGACTTCATCGGCGATATCATTGATGGTGCGCCCGTTTCTACCTGTACGCCAGTCCACCCAGTCATAAACACCAAAGGCGTTGGCGTGACCGTGAAACGTGGTGATTTCTATTGCCGACAAAGGGAGAACCCCGTGGGTCTTTCGGGGTAATTTCCACCGATTGAAGAGGTTGTTATGGTCGGTGAGGGCCAGGAAATGCAGGCCCTGTTGGGCGGCGGCGGCGAACAGTTCCTCCGCCGTCGCGGTCCCGTCACTGTCGACGGAATGTGCGTGCAAGTCACCGCGGTACCATCCGGGGCTATCGTTCATCTTCTCAACCCGGGGAGGTGGGAGCGGGCTTTTCTGCGGCGGGGTTCTACCCGGCCAGATTTCGATCACGAGTTCGAACGGGCAGCGTTGGTTCAACTGGTTCGTGCTGATTTCCGCCTGCCAACTGCCGGCGGGAATGGGGCCCGGGGCAGATCCGGGGACATTGTCATTGGCCGATACCACGGCCTTCAGCTCAACCCAGTCTTCTGTTACGAAGGTGCGACCATGAGCCCGCAGATTGTCCGACTCGTACAGGCTTAAACCGAGATGATTGCCGACACCGCCATACCGGATGGTGGCGTGGATCGCGAGTGCCGTCTTCGGGACGGTAAAACTGTAGGGAAAATACATGTGTCTCTCGATGGGGTCGAAGTAACCCTTCCAACGGTATCGAAGCGCGGGAACGACAGGATCGGTTTCGTTCAAGGGTATCCCCCTCCATGCACTTGTCAGTTTAATCGTAAAGCCCAAACCTTAACGCCGTAGCAACATCGAGCTAATGTACTGTTAAATTGGTGTGCTCAAAGCAAACACCGATCACTTACCTACAACGGAAAACGAGGATGGACGCCAAAAGTGACGCGCATGCCGTCGATGAAACCTATCCGGCCCGTCCACCTCGCGTATGCCAGACCGGCCAACGTCGCCAGGATCCCCCGTCCGAGTCGGCGCCAAAAGCTGCCGTGGACGCCCCAGCCACCGAGACGGCGTCACTACCTCTACCGTTTCGTTTGTTCGCAAACCCAGGACAACTGTTCCGGATCTCAACCTCACTTATGCCACATAGGTGCAACATGCACCTATAATGTGATAGCATGGGTTGTGATTTCGATAGGGTGGTGAGTTGAGTGTCGCGTACGCAAGGGGGAAACTGCTTGTGCCCCGGTTTTCTAAAGGGCACCGTCCGCCCCACCATATTGCTCCTGGTGGCACAAAACGAGGGTATTCACGGTTACGAACTGGCCTCGGAACTGGAAAGCCTGGGACTTGATCTCGGCGGGGACAATGGCCGCATATACCGGATTCTTCGCAGGCTCGAAGAGGCGAAACTGGTGACCTCAAAGTGGGATACGACGGGGAGCGGCCCAGCGCGTCGTCGGTACGACATAACTCGAGCGGGTATCGGTTTTCTCCGCGGATGGCGTGATTCCATCGACCGCACCCGACATCTTCTGGACTTTCTCGACCACGGCATCGGGCATCTTGAATCCGAAGATGAAGACGAAACGAAAGTGAGTGTTT
>CAYLPL010000149.1:0-4473 GCA_964385545.1 uncultured Clostridia bacterium
GTGTTCTGTTTCCCATCCACCTCCGAGACCCAGGGCCTTGTGTTGGTCGAGGCCATGGCGGCCGGTCTTCCCGTCGTCGCCCTAAAATCCCCGACCAGCCGAGAGATCGTAGACCCGGGGGTCAACGGATTACTCAGCGATGAGGATCCGGAAGAGTTCGCCTCCAAGGTGTCGTCGATTCTCCGGGATCCAGAGCTTGCCTCCCGATTGCGGCGGGGAGGGTTAGAACGTGCGAAGGGCTTTTCCAACGAGGCTCTTACCCGGGAGCTCATAGGACACTATGAGAGAGTGATAGAGCGAATTGGTGTGCGCCGCGCGCGGGGATGAGAGATAGCGCGGTATGGGATGCGGGTAAAAGGCTCCGGATCAATACCCATCCCGATCTGGTCGGTCGGCTCCCGACCGACAACCCCTCCTTTGTTCGTGGCAGCGTGACAGGGTGCTTGTCGATGGGTAATATGGGGAGAAGAATGAATAGGAATAGTTTCCACACAAGAATGAGCCCTCTCCCTCCCTGGTGGCAGGAATCCGCGGCGATACCGGTGATCCTGGCTCCCATGGCCGGAGTCACGGATTCACCGTATCGGAAGATATGCGCGGGCTACGGTGCCGATGCCACGGTCACCGAGATGATCTCCGTCGACGGTTTGGTCCGAGATAACCCCAATACCTGGGATATGTTGAGGGGAATAACCGACGAGCTTTGCTGTGCCATTCAACTGTTCGGTCGTACTCCCGAGCTTTTCTCCGAGGCGGCGAGCAAATTGGCGCGATCCGGAATAGTCCCGGCCGCCTTCGACATCAATATGGGATGTCCGGTTCCCAAGGTGGTAAAAGGAGGCGCCGGAGCGGCCATGATGTTGGATGTCGGCGCTGCCGCAGCGGTGGTGCGATCCCTGGTTGAAGGGGTACGGCGTTTGGGCCTTTCTGTTCCCGTTTGGGTCAAGATCCGAAGCGGTTGGGATCCTGACACGGTAAACGCCCCCGGGTTCGCCCGGAGCATGGTGGAAGCCGGAGCGCAAGGCGTGACAGTTCATGCCAGGACCCGATCGGCCTTCTACTCCGGTACGGCAGGCTGGCGGGTAATATCGCGGGTAGTGCGCGCCGTGGATGTTCCGGTGATCGGAAACGGTGACATTTTTTCGGGCGAAGACGCGGTGAGGATGGTTCGCGAGACGCGATGCACCGGCGTTATGGTGGGGCGCGGGGCCATGGGAGCGCCCTGGATATTTCGCGAGGTCGCCGCCGCCCTTGCCGGGCGAGAAATCCCGGCTCCTCCCCGCTTGGAGGACCGGATAGATGCACTGCTTGGGCATTTGGCCATGGAGATCGAATTGCGGGGTACAGTTCGCGCCGCGCGCTACATGCGCAAACACGTCCATTGGTACACTTCCGGATTACCGTATTCGGCTGCCTTGCGCGACAGGGCCAACGGCTGCGAGACGGGTGAGGAACTGCGGGATCTCCTCGAGGAGTACAGGGATCATGTGGTCGAATGAAGGTTTTTGGTATAGGCGGTATGGTACCGTCCATTATGCCATCCCTTGATGAGGATTGGGGGAGTGGAGAGTGAAAAGGGTAGTGAGCGTAAGCCTCGGTTCCTCCCGGAGAGATCACCGGGTCGAGGCGCAAATCCTGGGTGAGGATTTCATAATCGAGCGTCGCGGTACCGACGGCGACCTAGAACGGGCGATCGCCATGATCGGGGAGCTGGACGGTCATGTTGACGCTATCGGGCTGGGTGGAGTGGATCTATACTTGGTGTCCGCCGGCAGGCGGTATATGCTTCGGGATGCGCGTCGAATGCTGGAGGCAGCCAAGAGGACTCCGGTGGTAGATGGTACCGGTCTTAAGAATACCCTGGAGCGTAGAACGGTCGCGTGGTTGGACGATAACGGAGTGATAGACTTCGAAGGAAAGGACATTCTCCTCGTATCCGCCTTGGATCGTTACGGAATGGCCGAAGAGATGCTATCTAGGGGCGGCCGGCTCATCCTCGGTGATGCCATGTTCGGCCTCGGTTTACCACTTCCCATATATTCCCTCAGAACCCTTGGCGCGATACTGTGGGTCTTGAGCCCGATAATTTGCCGTCTGCCGATGAGCGTGATATATCCTACCGGCAAAAAGCAGGACGAAATCACCCCGAGGTTCGGGAGATTCTATCGGGACGCGGATATCATCGCCGGGGATCTGCACTTTATAAGGAGACACATGCCCGACGATCTGTCCGAAAAGATCATAATCACCAATACAGTCACCTCCGACAATGAACTCGAATTCCGCCAGCGTCGGGTTAGCATGCTGGTTACGACGACTCCGAAGATGGAAGGGCGATCCTTCGGGACCAACGTAATGGAAGGGGTCCTGGTGGCCCTCGCGGGGAAGCATCCCGATGAGCTGGAAGAGGGCAAGTACGAAGAACTCCTGGAGAAGATGGATCTGGTCCCTCGAGTGGAAATACTGGATAGAGAATAGATCCCGCAGAGGACAGAAAGGACATCTCAACATATGGGTCAGTTCGCCTTCATGATACATCCCCTGGACGTGGGGAGCGTCACGCGCCAGTTTCCCTGGGCGCGTTTTCTTCCGGATTCCCTCATCGAGAGTCTGCTTCATCTGCTTCCGCCCTTCAAAATATCGGACATAGGCGGGATCAGATCCGAACACGGCTCTGCTCACGGCCACTTTATCGTTTGTCCGGTTACCAGTGCGCAGTTCAAGGATCTTCCCGAGGAGAAGACCATACCCCGTGTAGTGGCCACCGGAAGGCTCGCCGAACGACTGGGGGCCGGTGTGGTCGGCCTTGGTGCCTTCACTGCGGTGGTGGGGGGCTCGGGCCGGGTAGTTGCGGAGGAGCTCGATATCGCAGTCACCACGGGTAATAGCTACACGGTGGCCACGGCGATCGAGGGTGCGAAGAAGGCGGCCCGTTTCATGGGCTACCGCCTGGACGACATAACCCTCGCGGTGGTGGGGGCCACCGGATCGATAGGTCGGGTGTGTAGTCGCATGCTCGCGCCCGAAGTCGCGAAGTTGGTGCTCGTGGGACGGGACGATGCAACCCTGGTGAAGCTTCGTCGCGATATTGCTTCCGAGGGCAACGTAGAGGTCGCCGTCTCCACAGAGGTACACGCGGCACTGCCGGAAGCCGACGTAGTGATAACGGTATCAAGTGCGGTGGACGCCATTATTCAACCCGAGGACTTGAGACCGGGCGCGGTGGTTTGTGACGTAGCGCGTCCCCGAGATGTCTCAGAGAAGGTGGCTTCCGCCCGCGACGATGTTCTGGTGATCGAGGGTGGTATCGTGAGTGTACCCGGTGAGCCCCGATGGAACCTCGATTTTGGTACTCCGGAGGGTACTTGCATGGCCTGCATGGCCGAGACTATGATACTGGCCATGGAGGAGCGTTACGAGAGTTTCACACTGGGGCGAAACCTCAGCTACGAACAAGTAGCCGAGATCGATCGGTTGGCCCAAAGACACGGGTTCGCCGTCAGTGGCTTTCGCGCCTTTGAGATGCAACTGTCCGACGACAAACTCGAGTCTATCCGGGCTCGGGGTCGTGAGGAAAGGACCCGAGCGGGTCTCGGGGTCCCGATGTAGAGATGACATAGGTTTTGGTCCTCCGGGATTTCCAGATAATATGAGTCGAAGGGGGAAACCGTATGAGCCTGCGGGGCGAAGAAATCCTGCTGTCTCCGAAGGGTAAGGAAAAACTCCAAGAGGAACTGGGGTATCTGAAGAATGTTCGCAGAAGGGACGTGGCAGAAAAGATACGTGTAGCCAGGTCCCACGGTGATCTGAGCGAGAACGCGGAATACGATGAGGCCAAAAAGGAACAGGCCTTGGTGGAGAGCAGAATAGCGCAGATCGAGGCCTACCTCAGAAAGGCCAGGGTGGTGCGACGGGAAGATATCGAGGAGAATCGAGTGAACGTCGGCTCCCGGGTCAAGGTCACTGACGTCGATCGGTGTGAACAGATTACCTACCGGATCGTCGGAGGTGCCAAGGAATCGGATCCCGCGCGCAAGATGATATCGTACAAATCCCCGGTCGGTGCCGCCCTCTACGGTAACCGCGTGGGGGATACGGTCCGAGTGCGGCTTCCGGCTGGCAGCGTCAACTACCGGATCGACGAAGTCGAGTGGACGGGGGAGGCGATCGAGTGAGCGCCGAAGGTGGAGAGAAGGAACGCCCCGAGACTTCCCGCGGTGGGGATTTGCTGGAATCGCGACGCCGTAATCTCGAAGCCCTTCAAAAGCTGGGAATCGACCCGTACGGCGACTCCTTCGACACTACGCACGGTGCGGGCGAGTTTCACGACGGGGTTGAGGATCTCGAGGGCGAGCGGGTCGCGCTAGCCGGTCGCTTAACGGGCGTAAGGTCTCACGGCCAGGTTACCTTCATGGATCTCGAGGATCTCAGCGTCGAGGTGCAGCTCTTCTTCCGACGAGATACCGTTGGCGG
>CAYLPL010000150.1:0-4448 GCA_964385545.1 uncultured Clostridia bacterium
GGTTGACCGGATCCAAACCCGATAGAGGCTCGTCGAGGATGAGCAGCCGGGGAGAATGCAGGATGGCGGAAATGAACTGCACCTTCTGTTGCATGCCCTTGGAAAGCTGTTCCAGTTTTCGGTAGGCGCTATCGCCGAGATCGAAACGATTCAACCAATGAAGAGCTCGGTCTTTCGCTTGGCTTCGTGCCATTCCCTTGAGTCTTCCGAGATAGACCAGATTATCCACCACACTAACATCTTCGTACAGACCGCGCGCCTCCGGTAGATAGCCGACGTTTTCTTTGGTGAGCAATCCGGACGCACCGTCTACCTGTATCTTCACCGAACCTTCATCCGGGGCGATAATGCTCATGATGATTCGGATTATGGTAGTCTTACCCGCACCGTTGGGTCCGAGGAGGCCGAGGATCTCCCCGGCTTCGAGAGAGAATGATACCCGATCTACGGCGGCCCGATCACCATACGCTTTACGCAACCCATCGACCGCGAGGATGTTGCCCAAATGCACCCCTCTTTTCTTCCACCGCTCCCGCCAACCCACACTTGCCGCATTGATTCTATGGAGAAAGCCCCGAAACGGTCAATAGAAATTGCCCGCCCCGGCAATTCGACGAGGCGGGCAATTATTGGGCTGGATCTACTCCCTAGATTTCCGCCGCTTCCTCAGATTCGGCCAAATACTGCTCCAGTTTTCTCTTTACCCTTTGCAGGGCGTTGTCCACCGACTTCACGTGTCTACCTATCTCCTTGGCGATCTCCTGATAGGATTGACCGTCGAGATATGCCATCAGTACCTGCCATTCCAAATCGCTGAGCATTTCCCCCATGCGCCGCTCAATTTGGTAGAATTCCTCCCGGGAAATGATCAATTGCTCGGGATCCGAGATTCTACTCCCCGCGAGTACGTCCATGAGAGTCCTATCGGAGTCCTTGTCGTAGATGGGTTTGTTCAAGGAAACGTAAGAGTTGAGCGGGATATGCTTTTGCCGAGTAGCCGTTTTGATCGCGGTAATGATCTGCCGTTGGATGCATAGCTCGGCGAATACCTTAAAAGAAGAAAGTTTGTCCGGCTTAAAATCCCGGACCGCCTTGTATAATCCTATCATTCCCTCTTGTATGATATCTTCTCGGTCAGCACCCACCAAAAAGTAGCTGCGTGCTTTGGCACGGACGAAATTCTTGTACTTCAGCATCAGGTAGTCCAGCGCCTTATGACTTCCTCCGCGGGCAACTTCTACCAAGTCTTCATCGACCATCGCTTCGTACTCCGCAGGATAAAAGTCTACCTGGGGGTGAATACTCACCTATACCATCCTCCACTTCTCGGGAATCGACAGATCTGGAAGCTTCGGTGTAACGTCCTCTAGAACCGACATCGCGAGAGATAATGAGGATCAAATCCCGCAATTCTTCCCAGATGTCTACCGATTGGCTAGCAGTGCGCATGTGCGATGGATGCCTTCGAGACGCAACAAAACAAACCCTAGCGTTTTCGACATTATACTTCTCGGCACTCCGCACGGTCAACCATGGCGTTTTCCTATCAATATCCCGCCATAGACGTCGACATCCTGCGTCTAAGCACTTCATAGATCGTTACCCCGGCTGCAACTCCGACATTCAGGGATTCGACCTTCCCTTGAAGGGGCAATTCGACGAGGACATCGCAGGTTTGGGCCAAAAGACGTGGCAAACCTGAGCCCTCGGATCCGAAACACAGTACTACTCCCCCGCTGGTATCGGTGTCATAGAGGGAGGTGCCGCCAACCTGCGTTCCATAGATCCAAAGGTGTAGCGTCTTCAATTCCTCGACGGTTCGCACCAGATTGGTAACCCGAGCTACGGCCATATGCTCCGAGGCACCCGCCGACACCCGCACCACGGTTGGAGTGACGCCTGCGGCGCGTCGTCTGGGTATTATCACCCCATGCACTCCGGCACACTCCGCCGTCCTTAATATGGATCCGAGATTATGCGGGTCTTCTATGTGGGCCCCGAGGACGAGGAAAGGTTCCTCCTTCCGCCGGCTCGCGAGAGCCAGCATGGCCTCCACATCGGTATATGGATAAGGATCTGCGAGGGCAACCACGCCCTGGTGGACATCGTCCTCACCACCTACGTATCGCTTAAGCTCACCTCGATCGACCCACCGAATCCCGATGTCCCGACGTTTTGCGATGTCGATCATTTCCGATACGTCACCGAGGTCGACTCCCCGCGCCAAATACAGCTGATGGATCCGCCTTCGAGCCGCCCGGATGACTTCGGTTACCGGCCGACGGCCCCAGATCGGTTCAAATTTCATCCGTCGCCTCCCCGGTCAGACTCCCCGAGCACCCCGGGGATCTTGTAGGGGAGCCGCTCTACCGCCATTTTATCTATGCGGCCACAGCTCATCTTCCCCTCGCGACACAATCTCTGCGTGACACAGGGTGGCCCGGAGACTTCGAAAAGATATGGAGCCACCTTGCGCAAAAGACGCATGATCTTATTGGCGAGTATGCGAATCTCCCATTGGGAGCGAGTACAGGTTCGCAATTCGAACCATTCCAACCAAGCGCGGGCATTCTTCGACATGATGATGTTCGAGCTCGCCGCCCCGGGAAGGACGAACCTGGCGTCTTCTCGCTCCACTCCGGCCTCGCGCAGCCGGCGATATAAATCGCGGCTTTCGTCCATGTGGCGTTCATAAAGCACCTTCAGCGTGGGGTCCTTACGTATTTGGGGCGGCGTAACATACTCGAATCCTCGCTGGTCGATGTACCGTTGCGATTGTTGCGAATAGCTGGCGATTCGCGAACGGACCAGCTGATGCGACGCAACGCGGCTCAACCCCTCGATACCTACCACAAAATGGGCGTGTTCGAAGGGAGACAAATGCCCCAGACTCCGTAGGAGCCGAATGAGACGGGCCACTTCAGATTCATCCATCTTCTTCTTGAGATCCTCTATGGAACTCGGAGAATAGCACAGGTGAGCCGCCATGGCCACGGTGAGATCGGGATCCGGTGTATATTGAATCAGATCAACTCTCATCCGCCTTCATCTCTCCTAACACGAGGGCCATCGGGAGTATCTTCGATCGCGTAGCCCAACTCAACCAATCCGTCCCTGATGTGATCCGCCAAATCGAATGCTTTCGACTCCCGCGCTTTCTCGCGAACCTCCAGCAGTAACTCGAGTAGATCAGCCTTACCCGCGTCATCTTCCCGCTCGTCAGATTGCCGGGTTTCGGGCCATACACCGAGGATCCGGGAACAGATTTCCAGCTGATCCCTCATCTCCTGAAGCTGTTCCAATAACCCGACCGTGGGACGCAAATTGGGAACGTGAATCAGTGTGTTTAGGTCCCTGATCGCCTCGAAGACGGCTGCAATGGCTTTCGCGGTATTTAGATCGTCATCCATGGCCGCGCAAAAATCAGCATTCAGCGTTTCTACCATTTCAGAAAGCCGTCCGCTTTCATCCTCTGCGTCTTCCTCGCCAAACTCACACACCCCGGTCTCGACCAGATCATCCAGGTTCTCCACGGTGCGTGCCAACCTGACCCATGCCCTCAGGGATTCTTCCAAGCGTTCCTCGCTGAAAGTAAGGGGCTTGGAGTAATGGGCACCGAGCAGAAATAGTCGGAGTACTTCGGGACGGTATTCCTGCAACAGCTCCTCCACCGTCACAAAATTGCCCAGTGACTTGGACATCTTGCCATCGTCGCCTCGAACCATGCCGTGGTGCACCCAGTACCTGGAAAACACCCCATCGCATTCCGACAACGACTCGCTTTGTGCCCGCTCATTTTCGTGGTGAGGAAAGACGAGATCACTACCCCCGGCATGGATGTCGAAACCGAACCCCAGGTACTGTCGTGACATGGCAGAGCACTCGATATGCCATCCGGGACGACCACGTCCCCAGGGGCTATCCCAGGAGGGTTGGGTACCGTCGGTGGCCTTCCACAGCGCGAAATCTGCCGGATGATTCTTCTTTTCGTTCAATGACAGGCGAGCTCCGGCGCGCAAATCTTCGAGCGATTGCCCCGAAAGACGCCCGTAATCTCGGTAGCTGGTAACGTCGAAGTACACGTCTCCATCGACCTCGTAGGCATGACCATTGTCCAAGAGGTCGCCAATCGATTCGATGATCTGATCCATGTGATCGGAAACCCATGGGATCACATCCGCCGGTTTGACGCCCAGTTCCCGCATCAATTCTTCATAGGACCGGTGATATCTTTCGGCCAACTCCCTCTCGGAGATGCCCTCTAACTGAGCCCGCGCGAGCACCTTCTCGTTAACGTCAGTGACGTTTTGTACGACGAATACTCTCCAGCCCCGATATTCGAGATACCTACGGACGGTATCCCAAAATACCGAGGGCCGGGCGTGCCCAAGATGCGTGTCGCTGTAAGGGGTGATGCCACATATGTACATATCGAGCCGTCCCGGGTT